>JAEWLZ010000326.1 GCA_023457295.1 Cyanobacteria bacterium OH_PDB_112 | reverse complement strand
GATCAATGTGTTCTCAACCCTTCCATTAGTATTGAATTTAGTTGTCAAGGCACTAGCTTTTATATTTATATTTAGCATAGTAGTTAGATTTATCGATCCTAGTCTGTTTCTAACAATGAAAAAAGCTACATTGCACTTTCTGCATAAACTCATTAGGCGATCGTAGTGAGCCTAGATTAAGACTCCTATTATATGTTTGCACTTCATATACATGAATCACGATATATGTATAATCAACCCTTTTTGAGATCAAATAAAAGGGGTGATGGATTCTAAACATGAAATATCGTTCACTAATTCGTTTGTCGAAAGAAATGTCACTATTTAAGTCACTTTTAGCTAATTATCTGCTTTGCGATTTTAGGGCTGCAGTCAAATTTCCAATCTTTGTGCAAAAGAATGTTCATTTCCATTCACTAAGGGGCAAAGTAGAGTTCGGATGTATCCCTAAACCAGGGATTGTACGAATTGGATTTCCAGGAGTGCCAATTTTTGATAGAAAGTACTCGAGGACAGTACTTAATATCGCAGCGGGATCTACGGTCATATTTAATGGAAGGTGTAGCATTGGTTCTGGTAGCAAAATTGGAGTGGGGGGGAGGCTTACTATTGGTGAAAACTTCAATATGACAGCCGAATCTATAATAATATGTAACAAGGAAATTGTGTTTGGGGATGACAATTTGATAAGTTGGAATTGTCAGATAATGGATTGCGATTTCCACGACATAGTATGTGTAGAAAGTGGGGCAGTGGTAAATCATCCGAAGAGGATTGTTTTTGGAGATAGAATATGGATAGGTTCAAGAGTATCTGTTATGAAGGGGGTTAAGCTTGCTGATGATATAGTCGTTGCTGCAAGCAGCTTGGTTATGGGAGAGCACCGCGAATCACGAACAATCATAGGTGGAAATCCAGCTAGAGTTATAAAGCGTAACTGTGTTAGGGTAATTTAGTATATCAAATATTTATAGAACGATATTCAGTTATAACACTACCTTATTGAGGAGTTAGTATGAAAGGAATAATCTTGGCCGGTGGCGCTGGCTCCCGGATGTACCCCACCTCTGTCTGTTATAGCAAGCAGCTTGTCATGATCTATGACAAACCGATGATCTACTATCCGCTTTCCACCTTGATGTTGGCTGGAATCAGGGAAATACTTATCATCTCGAATGTTGAAACTATCCCTTTTTATCAAAGACTATTTGGCGATGGATCGCATCTAGGCTTAAGAATAGAATACAAAGTCCAACCAGCCCCCAAGGGTATCGCGGAAGCTTTTATCCTGGGGAAAGACTTCATTGGCACTGATAGCGTGACCCTGATTCTCGGCGACAACATATTCTATGGGAAATTGGATTTCGTAAGGAATGCTATAGCCAACAACAAGGGTGCGACAGTGTTCGGATACTATGTGAATGATCCTCAAAGATATGGAGTTGTTGAGTTTGATGGCACAGGGAAAGCAGTTTCCTTGGAGGAAAAACCTTCTCTACCAAAATCGAATTATGCTGTGGTTGGTTTGTATGTCTATGATAACGACGTGGTTTCAATCTCAGAAAACTTGCAGCCATCCAATAGAGGTGAGCTAGAGGTTACCGACGTAAACAAAGAATACTTGAGAAGAAACAGACTTAATGTAGAAATCATGGGCAGAGGCATTGCATGGTTGGATACAGGTACACCTCAAGCGCTTTTGGATGTTTCCATGTTTATTGGAGCAATTGAGAAGAGACAGGGTCTCAAGGTTGGCTGCATAGAAGAAGCTGCCTATAGGATGAACTATATAAGTGTTTCGCAGCTCAGGGAGCTAACTCAGAAGAAGCCTGATTGTGATTATCGAGACTACCTGAAGAGTATAATGGACAATGACGTAAACTTGGTGGACAACGACAGATGCGAGTAATTGATCTTGATGTGTGTGGTCTAAAGATCATTGTTCCCATGGTCTTTTCAGACGATAGAGGATTCTTTATGGAAGCATACAGAGCTAATAGATACAAAGACATCTTGGGGGTTGAGTTTAAGCAGGATAACATGTCTTATTCTAAGTACGGCACTATTAGAGGAATGCATTATCAGAAAACGCCTCAAATGCAAGCTAAGTTAGTGAGATGCAGCCATGGAGAGATTATGGATGTTGCCGTAGACATCAGGACAGGTTCCCCAACTTTTGGGAAGCATTCATGGGTAATACTATCCGCCAAGAACTGCAACCAGTTTTTTATCCCTGAAGGATTTGCGCATGGCTTTTCTGTTCTAAGCAAAGAAGCGGTGGTGGAATACAAATGTAGCAATTACTATCATCCAGAAAGCGATGCTGGAATTATCTACGATGATGAACAATTGGGAATCAACTGGATGATTCCCCTTAACGAACGAATACTATCAGACAAGGACTTGAGTTTACCATGCTTAAGCTCTTTAGAGAGGAGATAACGAAATGATACCTGTTTACAGACCATATCATGATGACAAGGAAATCAAATATCTAAAAGAAGTCATCGACTCCGGTTGGTGGGGAATGGGTCCAAAAACTGCAGAGTTTGAAAAGAGATTTGCCCTGTACATAGGTTCAAAACATGCTCTGGGACTGAACTCAGCAACAGCTGCTCTGCATCTTGCCTTGATGTGCATTGGTGTGAAAGATGCCGAAGTGATTACCCCGGCTATGACTTTTGTCTCTACTAATCACGCAATCTTGTATAATGGCGGTACCCCTGTATTTTGCGACGTGGAACCCGAGAACCTTAACGTTACAGCAGAAGAAATTGCCAAGCTGATCACAAAGAAGACAAAAGCGATCATAGTAGTCCATTATGGGGGTTACGCTTGCGACATGGATCCGATAATGGACTTAGCACGACATCACAAATTAGCGGTGATAGAGGACTGTGCGCACGCTTGCGGTGGTGAGTACAAAGGGAAGAAGCTGGGCTCTATCGGAGATTTTGGCTCCTTCAGTTTTCAGGCTGTGAAGAACCTGGCGACCGGTGATGGTGGTATGCTGACCACAAATAATGACGAATGGGCAGATAGAATTAAAAAACTGCGCTGGGTCGGGATATCCAAGGATACCTTCGATCGGGGAGCGGGTAATAGCTATGACTGGTTTTACGATGTAGTTGAGCCGGGTTTCAAATATCACATGAATGACATCATTGCAGCATTAGGTCTGGCTCAATTCGAGAAACTGGACTGGATGAATGATCGCCGTAGATATTGGTCGGATAGATATCGCGAAGCATTTGCTGATACTCCTGCAATTCATACCCCCCCGGTGCTTGGCTACATGAAACCTGCTTGTCATAATTTTGTGATTCAGGTTGATAATCGAGATGAACTGAGAGCCAAACTTATGGAAAATGGAATCACTACTGGTGTTCACTACTATCCTAACCATATGTTTGAGATGTACAAAAACTATTACCGGGAGCTTCCAGTATCCGAAGAGATATGGAAGAAGCTGATTACATTGCCCCTGTATCCGGACATGGATACATGCACCATAGAAAGTATTAGAGACATTATTCATAGGAATTGAATTCTGTATGCCAGTATCTCTGAAATATAGCAATGTTTAAGAGAAGCTGTCACTCCAAACAAGAGGATGAACATGTATATATGCGATGACATTGCCTTCAGGATCATTGAAAAGAGGGATCTTGGAGCACTTAGGAAGCTCAACAATGATCCTGATACATATCCGAATCTGCTTAGTATGAGTCTTGTTGACGAGGAAAGTCAAGTTCTTTGGTGGAAAAGCTTATGCAACAGCTCAAAGGATAAGCAC
>JAEWLZ010000325.1 GCA_023457295.1 Cyanobacteria bacterium OH_PDB_112 | reverse complement strand
ACATTTTTGTTAAAAGTCCCTAACTTTGAAAAATCTATATCGCCCACAATCACAAAGTTTCCGGCTATATCGGCATTAATCTTACTTACAAAGTCCTGTGCACTTGTAATAATATGCGCATCATTGTATCCAGCTGCTTTTGCGGCAAGATACTCGGTTTTAGAATATCCGTCTATACTTTCAAACAACTTTTTATCCCCAAAAGTTGTCGCCTGATATGTCTGTTTTATTCCCGAAGTGAGCTCTGTGACTTCTTTTTGAACCATAGCTCTTTCTTTTGCTGTATACACCCCGTTAGAAGCTTGCAATGCAAGATTTTTGATTCTCTGCAACGAATCCACCATCCCAGAAACAGCCCCATCTGCTGTGCTTAGCATATTAATCCCTGTTTGAGTATTATTTTTTCCCACATGATTTGCTCCCAAAGCCGTATTGAGCTTAGTTGTTAGCGATAATCCGGCAGCATCATCACCAGCGGAATTAATTCTAATTCCGCTGGATAATTGCTTAAGATAATTCTTCTGTTCGGAAGTATTTTTGTATAACGTGCATGCAAAAGAGTTATACGTACTTCCGTACATATTATAAATATTTATGCTCATTTAGGGACTTTTGGGGATATTACTAACTACTCGTATTTTATCAAACAGGCTTCAATCCAAGAAGTCAGCCACGGTATGAATTTGCGCCAACTTTGGTTGGTATTTTATTCAAGGCGTTGAACTTTTAGTATATGATATATAAACTTTTATGTTAATTTGATTTTACATTTTTATCATTTTTTTAAAGGTAACTCTCGACAATTTTTTTGAACTTAAAGAACCATAAAAAACATAGTGGATGTAAAGAGACAGTTGATTTGAGATGAATTATCATCAAATTTGAGATAATTTAAGTAAATTCGAATTATGCTAATCCTTGTAGTTGCATAGATTTCAAGATAATATCATCAACCCATTTCTTAAAACGTGGACATTTATTCATTATTGCAAGAACTCCTATTTCTTTTGCTATTATTTGCCCATCTCTAGGTTTATCATAACCTTTGAAAATTTTTTCCAAACGTTTTGATGGCGCTGTTTCATAACTATTATTTATTTCTTCTGGAGTGTTAAAATTGTTAATAATTTCTTCAAGTTTGACTTTTTGACTATGATTAGCATTCATTTTTAGTGCAATTTTATCGATATCAGAGAACCATAAAGCTTCTATTTCATACATTTGCAGGTATGGTATTGTATGTTCACGATTTGATCGTGAACTGATTTCGTTCATTATTTCTTCAGGAGTTTTGCCGGTTGCTCTTTTAAATCCATAATAATCAAGAAATGTGGTTACTATGCCGGGGATTGTTCTATTTATATATGTAACGGTTTTATCAATTGAAACAGTACCGCCCATAACAATAGGAAGCAGGTTTATATTTGACGTAATAAAATATGGGCTTAAAACAGTTTTTACAAAAAATAATTCAGTCTTGCCCTCACAAATTACCGACACATTTATCAAATTATTGGAAGTCACCAGGAGTACCTCCAATTATATTTTTTTCCCATATAGTTCCTATTTGGTAATCTTCAAGCCAGTCTTTTATTTCTTCTTGAGATAAACGTCTAATGTGAGTTTCATTATTTTTTAAATCTGATATTAAAATATCTTCTGCTTTAAATTCATTGATCAAAGTAACTGATTGTGACGAAGCAATTATCTGTTTACCCTGTTTTGATATAGATTTCATAATTCCTGCCAAAACACTTATTGCATGTGGATGTAAACCAAGCTCTGGTTCGTCGATTAAAACAGTATCAGGTAAAAATTCCAATGGTTGAAGCAATAACGTTGATAAACAAATAAACCTTAAGGTTCCATCAGACAAATCATCAAAAGAAAAAACAGTTTCATGTTCTTTATGCTGCCACCTAGGTAAAATATTACCGTTTTCATCTGGTTTTAAGATAAAATCTTTAAAATATGGTGCGATTATTCTTATAGTATCAATAATTTTAGTGTAATTATGCTCATATTCTTTTTTAAATAAATACAGCATACTAGCCAAATTGCTTGCATCGGTATTTAAAGAAATATTGTCAGCTAGCTTATTAGTTTTTTTAACTTTTGCATCTTTGCTAGTGTCATGAAAATGATATATTTTATAACCTTCTAAAAACTTTGCTATAAACTCTCTTATGCTTCCATTCCCAGCACGAGGTAGGTTCGATTCGTCTGAAAGTTTATTTGTTATTGTTACTGTTTTATTTCCACCCAAATAGCCTACTCTATCAGCTATAAAACCACCAACTTCTTTATCAATAGCTAAGCGGTCTCCTGTTACAGCTTTTATGACTATTTCATATGAGTTAACATCAAAATCAATAAAAAATGATATTTTTTCAGTAATCTTGCTTCCGAAGTGAAGAAGCTTATCAGCTCCCCCTATGCTATACACATAGTCTTGAAGATTTTTATTTACGATTTGATTTAAAAATTTAAAAGCATTAATAAAGTTCGTTTTACCGACGCCATTTGAACCAATGATAATATTTAAGGGTTTTAATTCTAAGTCTATTTGTTTTATAGACTTATAGCCTTCTATTCTGATTTTTTTTATTTTCCCAGTTTGTTTCATTGATTGCCTTATACCTTTTTAAATGATTTTAGCATGAAATTACTCTATTTTATGGAAGCTTGTTTTTTCCTTATTTTATAGAAAAATTTTTAATCAATGTATCTTCCGGAAAATCAGATATATAGGGGGCATGCAAAATTATCCCTGTTTGCTCCTTTATCGATATTTTTTAAAGATTAATATTAAAGGAGTAGTTCCCTTTTTCACCCTTGTACTCTCTTCCAATACATAGCTCTGATTCATTAAGCTCTTTTGACATAGTTTCAGACCTTGCTGTAAAAATAATTTGATGTGAAACATTAGAATTTTGACTATACTCAATAATATTATTATGAAATTGATGAATTCTTTCTGTCTCCAAACCACTATTTTCTATATTGTCTAATATTATAAATCTTGGATACCTTACAAATTCAATCTCTAACGAAGTTAAAAACAAAGAAAAGAAAAAGCAGTTTTTTAAATATGCTGCGGTACTCGCCGCAAGTGAATTTTTACCTACCGTAAAAAGCCCATCTGCTCCAAAATCAAAAAATATGGAATCAATTTCTTTTAAATCTTTACTTGTATCTTTTTTGATTAAATTCATTGTAAATTCTTCTATTTTAGAATAAACCATATTTCTTTTTTTATCTCTTGAAGTATTTGCATTTTTTATTTTCTCTTTAATTT
>JAEWLZ010000324.1 GCA_023457295.1 Cyanobacteria bacterium OH_PDB_112 | reverse complement strand
AGAATGGATGAGCGTGCTCCCGTTTTTGACATAGGGATAGTAATTCTATCCCATGAAACAACGAGAGCCATCGCCCACCATCGCCTCATGTCATGAAAAGTCGCAGTTTCCAAACGAGACGTTTGATGGACTGGCCCGATGCCAATCACGATATTTAATTTAAGAAGCTATCAGTCGGGAATTCAAAAGTCGCTGAAGAAGTCTTTGAGTCTGGAAGAGTCGTGAAGTCTAAAGAATCGGACTTTTCCAGACTTCCTGACTTTCAAGGACTCTCCGGACTTTTTTATCCACCGGTAGCCTGTAGTCTGTTTCGTTCCTCCGCATTTTTGAGGTTTGTTGACGAAAATTATTCACTGATTCAAAATTAACAAAATTCAAAGATTTGGTCAAGTCTTTTGTATCCATGACAAGGCCTGGCTTGTCATGGATACTCGGCTGATAGAATTTCCAATTTGTCCAACATTGTCCAATATTTATTGTTGACATTAACCTATAGAATAGCTATTATACTGGTATTGTACGGTCGCGTCCAGTTCACACTAGAGGAGTAGGCGTATGAAGGCTGGGCTTATAATTAAGCTCATTGAGGCTCATAACAGTGAAAATGAATCTTTATTTGAAAAAGCTCTTGGGGATTTAGCAGATGACGAAGAAAAAAAAGGCAATGCTTCAATCGCTATGTCATTAAAAAAAGCATATTCCTCTGATAAAAAAAGGACTGCTTCTTTTTCTGGCAGTCCTATATCCAATATGTCATATTCGGTACAGGGAATCATGCCTCTTCCAAAAGATAAAGATAGTACATTGGAACTGCTTGATGTTATTCAATCAACAGTTAAGCTTTCAGATATTGCATTAACAGAGAAAACATCTGAAGTTTTAAGCCAAATTATCAATGAACAAAAAAATGCAGAGGATTTATTACGTAAAGGAATCACACCTACTAATAGGGTGTTATTTTGTGGTCCTCCTGGATGTGGAAAAACTCTTGCTGCTAATGCAATCGCAGGTGAATTAGATCTACCTATGGCATATGTTAGACTTGATGGCTTAGTTTCTTCATATCTTGGTCAAACAGGTACAAACATCAGGAAAATTTTTGAGTTTGTCAAAAATAAACGAATGATGCTCTTTTTAGATGAGTTTGATACTATTGCCAAAAAACGTGATGATTCCAATGAGCTAGGTGAATTAAAGCGAGTAGTCACCACTTTGCTTCAAAATCTTGATTCAATGCAAGCCAATGTTTTCTTGGTCGCAGCAACAAACCATCACCATTTGCTAGACCCTGCTATTTGGCGACGATTTGATGTTTCAATCTTAATGGAATTGCCCAATCAACAACAACGAGAAACAATTATAAACAAATTTTTGAGTGAATATTTTGAAGGTATTTCAATTAAGGCTAACATCTTAAATATACTAACGAATGGTATGAGTGGCGCCCAAATTTGCAACTTCATGCAGTCACTGGCAAAGAATTTCGTCATTAACGGGGTTAATCAAAATGAAATTTCGATAGAAGAAATTGCCAAAATATGGTTAAAACATGCCACTTTGTTCGCTAGTGAAGATAATGAAGCCTATATCAAAGCTCTTTTCGAACTCAGTAAACATGGGATTCCAGTTCGTACCCTCGAGAAAATAACAGGTATTCCAAAATCTACATTAAGTTATCGTTTTAGCAAGGAGGACAAGACGGATGGGCGAGAATAGAAAACATCATTTTTGGATTCCCGATGAAGAAGTTCAACAAATTTCCAAAAAGTTAATGGCTAGAACTAATCCTCGAAATATTATTTTTTCCGAACACGGATCAAAATTAAGTTCCGAACTCCAATTTATTAAGCAACGCATGGAAGACACCGCAGAAGACAATTCTTTGTCTGATTCAGATTTATGCGTATTCAGAGTTGAGTTGCCTGAAGGCGAGAAAGTTCAACATAAAGCTGAGGTGTTTTCTGCAAATAGCATGACTGTAAATGCTGTAAAAGATGAACGTAATGCCATCGTTTCTACCACACGTCAACAATTTCAATTACTCGAAAGAAGAGTTGAAACCTATACTCGCGAAGGCAGAGGAAAAACTCATTTTGACTATATTGGAGACTTTAAACCTTATTCTGGAAACGAAAAAAATTCAAGTGAATTAAAGCGAATCGTTTATTCTCAACAACCACCTGATACTATTGATATTCAACTTATGTTTATTCCCAATTTAAACAAAAATATCTATGAGAATGCCATCAAAAAGGTTGTTGATAAAATTGAACAGAACGATGGCAAAATACAAGAAACACCATATTATCTCTCAGATAACACTCCTGTCATAAGAGCGATTATTCCATCAAGTTTATTAACACGTTGCGAGAACGATCCAGCTATTTATAGAATTGAGGAAACTCATTTTTTTTATGTGGGGATAGGTGAAGATAATCGATCATCATCAATAGCATTCAAATTAGATGATGAAGTTACTATAGATTCTTTACCTATTGTAGCAATCCTTGATTCTGGTGTTTCCTTTATTAAACCATTGGAGTCTTTAGTAATAAACCATTGGATATATCCTAAATCTAATGGTGGTAATTGCGAGCATGGTACTAAAGTTGCAAGCCTAGTCACTTTTGGTCATTTAGGACAACAACTGTCTACTGGTAAGTTAACTCCAAGAGCACGAATTATTGATTGTAACATATTAGACGAAAAGATTTCTGAAAATGTTTTGATCGAAAGAATCCAAGCTGCTGTAACACAATTTTCCGATATAGCTAAAATATTTAATTTGTCCGTTAATGCTACACGCCCAATTGAAGGTGACGAAATGAGCATTATCGGCTACGAATTAGATGCACTTCAATTAAAAAATGATGTTCAATTTGTTGTATCTGCAGGAAAC
>JAEWLZ010000323.1 GCA_023457295.1 Cyanobacteria bacterium OH_PDB_112 | reverse complement strand
GCTCAAGGTGCTGCTGGGCATGCCGGAGCTGGTGGCGTTTTTCAAGGATGGCGACACCTTCCACCCGGACAGGCTGCAGGCCTTTGTGGTGGGCGGCGCCAACCTGGAGGCGACGTGGATGGCGATGCTGGGGCTGTTCTGGGTGAGCTCGCCGGTGCTCAACGCGCTCTACCTCAGCGGCGCGCTGTTCATCAGCATGGCGTACTGCACGCGCGCGGGCTTTCTGGCGGTGCTGATGGTTGCTGCCTGGTGCCTGTGGCACACGCCTGACCGCAAGCGCTTCCTGCTGGCTGCGGTGGCCGGGGTGGCGGCGGCCTTTGGCGGCATGGAGCTGGTGTACGCCGCGGCAGGCGGCGCGATTCGCTTTTCCCTGTTCGGGCGGTTGGGTACCATCGGGGAGGATCCCGGCTCCTACGGCCGCACCTCCATGTGGAAGCTGGTGCCGGAGGGCTTCCGCCGCCGCTGGTGGGGCTACGGCACGGGTAACGCGATTGACGCGCTCAAGCTGATCCGCCCGGATAAGGCGTTTCGCAATGATAACGTGCATAACCTGTACCTGCAGCAGCTGCTGGATCACGGGCTGGCGGGTTTCCTGCTGTTCACGGCGGGGGCGGTGTGGTTCGCGGTGCGGGAGCTCAGGGATCGGCTGGCGCAAAACGCCTTTGCGGCGTTCTTTGGCGTGTATCTGCTGCTGGGGATGCTGCAGTTCAAGGGCGCGGATATGACAGCGATGCTGGTGCTGGCGGTTTGCCTGCGCGTGCGGCCGTTCCACCTGCCGGTGTGGCAACCCGGTGCGCGAAAGGCTGCGCAGCCGCAGGGCAGCGCCGCTCCAGAGGCAGGCACTGAAACGGCGGGCATGGTTTCGCCCGAAGCGGGGGACGCGGCATCGGCCAGCACCTCGCCCGAAGCGGGCGGCGCGCCTGCCCAAGCAGCCACCACATCGGCGGACGCGGCTTCTCCAGTGGCGGGCGGCACATCGGCGGCCAGCCAGACCGCGCAAAGCGAGCCGGAGGCGAACCAGCTGTGAAGGATGTATTCATCTGCCATACCCCCTACCATGTGTACATCGCGTGCGTGAAGCGGATGGTGGCGCCCCAGGGCGAGTGCGCGGCATGGCTGGCCGATACCATCCCCGGCTGGCAGGCGCTGCAGGAGCGGCTGACCCAAAGCGGCATTTTTACGCAGGTGATGGGGTTTGACCGGCTTTCGGTGTTTCCCCGGCGGGTGGCGCGGGCGTATGTGCCCATGTGGCTGTACGCGCGCACGCACCCGCGGCGGATGCGCGCCTTTCTCAACGCCCACGTGGGCGCGCAGGATCGGCTGATCTTCTCAAACGATTACACGGCGCTGGGCGCGGTGGTGCAAAGCGCGGGGCGCCCCTATTTCCTCCTGGAGGACAGCCGCGATACCTTCGCCCGCGTCAACGATGCGATTGGCAAGGCCAAGCCCCTCAAGCGCCTGTTATACAAGGTGGTGGGTGTGCCCTACATGATCGGGCAATCCCCGCTGTGCCGGGAGCTGGAGGTGCACAACGCCGCCATCGTGCGCACACCCTTTGCCTGCCCCATCCGCGAGCAAAACCGCGATGTGCTGATCGCCCGCCTCACCCCGGAGCAGATCGGGCAGATTCAGGCGCTCTTCCAGCTTACGCTCACGCTCACGGGCGAGCGCAAGCGTCTGCTGCTGCTCACCCAGCCGCTCATCGTGATGGGGCTGGCCAGCGACGCGGCCGATACTTTGCGCTTTTACGAGCGGATGCTGCTGCCCAACCGCGCGGAATACGATATCTACATCAAGCCGCACCCGCGGGACGCGGCGGATTATACGCGGCTCTCACCCCCCTGCGCGGGCATCCTCGACCGCGCGGTGCCGGTGGAGATACTCAACTTCATGCCGGGCGTGCGTTTCGCGCTGGGGCTGACGTATGATTCCACTTCCGTCAACGGCCTGACGGTGTGCGAGCGCGTGGTTCGCGCCCGCGCGGAGGCACCGGCGCAACGGTAAACCTGATCAACCCCGCGCGCTCACCGGGTGCGCAGGCAGGAGGCTACAAGCTTGAAAGTGGTAGCGGTGATTCCGGCGCGCGCCGGTTCCAAGGGCATCCCCAACAAAAACATCCGGCTGTTGCTGGATCGGCCGATGGTGTGGTACGCCATCCACAATGCGCTGGAAAGCCGGTGGATCACGGACGTGATTGTATCCACCGACTGCCCCGAGGTGGAAACCATCGCCCTGCAGATGGGCGCGAGCGTCCGCCGCCGCCGGGCGGAGCTGTGCGCCGATGACACCACGCTTGATTCCGTGATTTTTGACGCGGTGGAAACCTGCGATTGCGATTACGTGGTTACGCTGCAACCCACCTCCCCGGCGCTGAGCGTGCACACGCTGGACAGCGCCATCGCCGCCTGCGTGGAGCAGGGGCTGGATACGCTGATCTCCGTGATTAACGCGCCCCACCTTTCCTGGCGGCGGGAGGGCGAGCGCGTGGTGCCCAACTACGAAAAGCGGCTCAACCGCCAGTACCTGCCCCCGCATTATCTGGAAACCGGTGCGTTCGTGATCGCCCGGCGCGGCTGCGTCACGCCCACGTCGCGGTTTGGGCAAAACGTGGGCGTGTATGAAATTCCCGAGCGCGAGGCTACCGATGTGGATACCTTTGGCGACCTGGCCACGGTCAGCAGCCTGCTCAGCCAGCAAAAAATCGGCATCTACGTCAACGGCAACAACCAGCGCGGCATGGGGCACATCTACCGCGCGCTGGAGCTGGCCGATGAGTTTTACGTCAAGCCCGACCTCTACTACGATATCAACCAGACGGATCGCGCGGTGTTTGGCGCATCCACCCACCACATCATCGGCGTGAACGGCATCGGCGAGCTGTTTCAGATCGTGGCGCGGGAACGGTATGATATCTTCATCAACGATATCCTCGCTACTTCGCTGGATTACATGATCGCCCTGCGCAACTGCCTGCCAAACGCCGCCCTCATCAACTTTGAGGATGACGGCGAGGGCAGCGTGAAGGCCGATTTGGTGTTTAACGCCCTGTATCAGGAACAGACGCTCGCAAACGTGATCTGCGGCGAAAAATACTACATTTCCCCCAAGCTGTTCATGTTTTATGAGCCCGTGCCCGTGCGCGAAACCGTGCGCCGTGTGTTCATCTGCTTTGGCGGGGCGGATCCGCAAAACTACACCGATCGGCTGATGCACATCATTCAGGCGCCGGAGTACGCCGGGGTTCATTTCACCGTGGTGCTCGGCCGCGCCAAGCACAATGTGGAGC
>JAEWLZ010000322.1 GCA_023457295.1 Cyanobacteria bacterium OH_PDB_112 | reverse complement strand
GCTCTACATCTTCATCAGACCACTGACGAGGTTCTTCCGAACAAAGAACAATAAAGCCCAAAACCTTGATTTCTTTATTATACTTAACAAGAGGAACCGACATTAAAGCACGGATTTTGTATTTCTTAAAGAAATTATATGTTTGTTCGGGATGACATTCTTCAACATTATCAATTGTAAGAGGCTGTAAATTTTTGATTAAATTTAAAAAATCATCAATACAAACCTGGGGAAAAACAAGGTTGTTTACGGTCAAATCTTCTCTGTCTATAACATACTCATATTTTATTTTAAGCTCATCTGGGTTTATCGGGGAAGATTCCAAGAAAAGAGTTCTATTTAAATTGAATATTTTCGCAAGCTTATGCAGGAGTTTATTATATGCTTGATTTAAATCTCTTGTAAGCTTTATTTCAGAAATTATTTCTTTCAAAACTGTTTCTTTTTGTGCAATTTTTCGTTGGTCATCGTACAGCATGGATTGATGTAAAGCATTACCTATTTGGGCTGCAAGAACTCTTATAAAATCTTTTTCTTCTTCAGAAAATATTTTATAGTCTTTAATATAATAAAGGCAAAGAATTCCAATAAAATCATTTTGGTAAAATAAAGGTATACCCCAAGCTGTTTTCATACCAGTTTTTTTGAAAAATTTGTCTTCTAAAGTATTTTTCAAATTTTGCTTCAAAATAAATTCTTCTATATTTTGTATAAAAAGTTCTTCTGATACATTTTGTTCTCTCATATATTTAATTTCTTCTGCCGAGCCAAAGTCGAACCCGATAAAAGACCAAAGATCTAAAGATGCCCTATATTCGGAAAATTCATCAAGAATAGCTAAATTCTTTGTGTTTTTATCCCCTTCTATTAAAATACAAATGTCAGCATTAAAAGCTTTGCCCATAGCGTCAACAATATTTTTCTTTCTTATCTTTATATCAAGACTGCTTTGTATAGTATCCTTAATCTGTTTTAATAGGGTTTCACGTTCTGATTTTTCTTTTATTTCCGTATATAATCTTGCCTGATGAAGACCTATTTCTAACTGCTTGATAATTAATTTGATGAAATCAATTTCTTCCGAATCAAATACTTTTATTTTTTCAAAATTAACCACAAATAAAAATGTTAATTTATTTTCCAAGAATATTGGTACACCTATTCCGGCTTGAAGACCCAAATCTTTTGCATATTTTTCAATACCACTACCTTCAAGATGATTTTCTTTTATATGACTAAAAAAATCATTAAAGAAAATTTCTTTTTTATATCTTTTAAACCATTTTGTCCAAAAATCAAAATTATAACTTGCAAGATCTATTCCTATCAAACTTTCTTTATTTTGATTTCCAAGATATTCTGAAAATTCATCCAACGGAATAATTTTCCCATTAGAATCATATTCCAGGATAAAACATCTGTCGGCATTTAATATTTTCCCCATTGCATTGACAATATTTTTCTTTATTTGCTTGATATCCAAAGAACTTCTAATAATATTTGCCAATTTCCTTAATAAAGCTTCTCTTTCAGCAGTTCTTTTTTCATTCTCATAAAGTTCGGACTGTTTTACTGCGATATAAATTTGTTGACTAATTGTTTCGAGCAAATTCTTCTCATCATTGCTCCATTCTCTATATTTTTCATAATCAGTTAATGTAAGACTGCCCCATACATCATTTTCATTCGAAATGCTAATAGAAATAGCGGACTTTACTCCTATTGAAATATATGATTTCTTGAAAAAATCCGGACCATCAAATTCTTCCATATTATTTATTGCTAAAATTTTATTTTTAGTTCTTAGAAAATTTTGCCAAAATTCAGATACTTTTTTGATTTCTGAAATATTGGAAAACCCTTTAAGATCTGAAGATGCTTTATATTCTTTTCTCAAAATAAAAGTTTCAGAGTCTTGCTTAGCAGGGAACATTACCATTGTTGATCTTTGGACATTTAATATTTTGGCTGTTTCTCTACATATAAAAGTTAATGTGTCCTCTATATTTAAAGAACTCCTTATTGTTTCAATAATTTTCCTAATAAGAGTTTCCCTGGCTAAAGATTGTTTTTCTTTTTGATAAAGCATTGACTGATAAATAGCATTGCTTGCTTGATTTGCAAGTGTTTTCAAAAAAGTAATTTCATCATCTGTAAAAGCTTTTTTCAAATAGAAAACAAAGACAACTCCACCCAGCAGATAATTATTCTGTAAAAGAGGAAATATTATCATAGAACCGGCTACACTAATATTTTTTTCATTCATTGTACTTAATAATTTATTTTCTTCGAGAAATTTTTCAATATCTGGAATTATTATTGGTTGTTTATGTTTTTTAACTGTTTCACAGAAAAAAGGGAACAAAGGTTCAAAAGTTTTTCCTAAATCACTAAAACTATGTACTTTAGAAGATTCTAAGTATTCTTCATCCTTTCTGGGCGTCGAAAATATCTTGGTATTATCATCATAACCACTAAAAAAAACGCGTCTTGCTTTAAGAAATTTACCTGTTTCCACTACAAAGGTATTAATGATTTCATGAATATCACGAGATTGATTAATCATTTCGATTACTTGTCTAATGATTACTTCCCTTTGGGCAGTTGCTCTTTCATTTTCATATAATTCTGCTTGTTTTATTGCTACATCAATTTGCGTTGTAATTCCTTCAAGAAAAGAAATTTCTTCGTTTGTCCAAATTTTATATTTAATTGTTGTTGAAAGGAATAGAGCCCCCCAAATTTCTTCTTTTGACTTTATTGGTATACATATTAAGGATTTTGTATTGATATTGTTGTAAATATTTTTAATATGTTTGGGCATATCTGATTTTTTTACATCATTAATAACTTTAGTAGTTTTATAAATCTTTATATAGTCTTCCCAATAATCTATTACTTGATCAAAAATTATAGTATTTTGATTTGAAATTTTTTCAATTCCATCAATATTTGTCAATTCCGTGAAATGTTGTTTTTCTTTAAAGTTAGTTTTTCCGATAAAGACTCTTTGAATATCAAATATTTTTAGAATTTCTTTGCAGACATTATATAAAATGCCATCAAGATCTAAAGACCCTCTTATAATATTAATTACATTTTGACTGATTTTTTGTCTCTCAACTTGTTTTTTTATTTCTTCATACAAATCTGATTGCTGAATAGCGATAGATACTTGTTTTGCGAATTCTATTAATAAGAACTCATCATCAGGCTTTAGCCGTATTTTTTTATCGATATATTGCATAATTAAAAAATGCAGCTTGTCTTGTTTTTGCCATATAGGTACTGCTATATAAGTTTCTATACCTAATTCATTAATGAAATTTTCTAAATTAGGGTTATTGACTTTTTTTTGTAAAAAATCGTCTTTTAAAACTTGAATAGGACTAAAATCATTTTTTTTTGTTTGTTTCAAGAAAAAAGAATAAATATTTTTATCTATATCTAGATTTTTTTCAGAACTTCCTATTTCTTCTTTTGCTAAATATTCATACGAAATATCCGCAAAAGCTTCTTCAAGAAGATTGTATGTTATCAAATAACATCTATCTGTATTAAAAGTTTCTCCTGTTACATTTACGATTGACTGTTTCATTTTATCAATATCTAATGAAGTTCTTATTGTTTCTGTCATCTTTCTTAAAATATAATCCCGTTTAGCTTTTGCTTTAAGAAATTTAATTTGATAACTTATAAAGATAAACAACAAAAATAGTATTGCCAGAAAAATAAAAAGCAATAAATTGTCTTCAAATTTTATTAAAATTGTAGAAAAGAAAAGATTCGATATCATGATTTGGTAATTAAGCTTATAAACTTATATATATTATCCAATTTAACAATTTACGACATCGTCCCATGAACTATAATTAGGAGGCATTATACTAAACCGCCCCCTATTAATTATTTTTTACAATACCTTGTAATTAAGGTAGAAGATTGCGGCCAAGACTTCATGCACCATAAAGACCACATCGTAATTATGTGGTCTTTATTTTTGAATATTTTCCCCGAACTGATTCAAGTCTTATAAAAAACTGTTTCTAAAGAAAAATAATCCCGAAGCTACTTGAAAATTACAAGTATGAACGATTTAAAACTTTACCTGAGGAACTTCTTTTGTTTGTTCTTCAATTTTAAAATATTCTCTCGCTTTTATTCCTGACATATTAGCAATAATTGAAGCAGGGAATTTTCTGATTGTCGAATTCAAAGTTTGTACAGAGTTATTATAGTCCATTCTTGCAACAGCAAGACGATTTTCTGTACCGGCGATTTCATCTTGAAGCGCAATGAAGTTTTGGTCTGCTTTCAGTTGAGGATAATTTTCCGCAATAGCAAGAAGTCTTGATAATGCGCCGTTAAATTGCTTATTAGCACTCTCAACCCCTTTTACGTCTTTATTTGATACAGCTCCTGACAACTTTGCTCTTGCTTCCGCGACTTCTGTAAAAATGCCTTTTTCGTGTGCAGCATAACCTTTAACTGTATTGACAAGATTAGGTATAAGGTCGTTTCTTCGTTGAAGTTGGTTTTCTACCTGCGCCCAGTTTGACGTTACAGCTTCATCAAGTGCCTGAAGGTTGTTGTATGTACCAATAAGACTCCCGAAAAAAATAAATACAACAGCTAAAACTGATAGTAAAATTATTGTATTTTTACTCATATTCATAAATAAACTCCTTATAATTTATCTACATATTTAAGAATTTCATCGGCAGAATCAATCATTTTTTGAACCGCTGTTTCATATTCTTTTTTTTCAATAGCTTTAGAATTTGTTCTTAAATCAAGAATTTTCAAAAATACTTCTTTATCTATTTTAACTTTCTGTGATAATAAATCAATAACTTCTTTATGGTCAAAAGAAACATTTTCTTCCGTAAGTCTCAAAATAGCTCTGAATAAAGCGAAAAAGCTTTTGGAGGTTATTTTCAAAAGATGTTCTATTTCTTTTTTGTCATTGCTTTTTGAAAGATAATTTTGTCTCAACTTAATGAGAAGATTTTTTACTTCATACTCGCATTGATGACGTAAATTCTTCCTTTCAAAATTCAAAAGTGCAACAAGGTCTTCGCCATAAAGGATTGAATATCGGGCTTTTATATCCAGATATTCAATAGGGTAAACATCACAGGAGTCGAACCACTCATCCTTGTCCATAAACAAAGGAGCAGGGTGTTTTTGATAAGGGAAAATTCCCCAAAAGTAATTGTTAGAAAATTTCTTTACCCTACTATAACTTGCTTTCAGGTCGATAGCTTTAAAATTATCTATAATCACGATAGTGTTAATATCAGCGAAATCACCTTCGCAGTCCCCTGTTACACAAGAACCGTAAAGAATTACGGAGACAAGTCTTTCGTTAAAAATTTCTTTTAAGTCATTTAATAAGTTATCAATTTTTTTGTTCATAAATTACCATCCTCCTGAAGCACCGCCGCCGCCAAAGCCGCCACTTCCGCCAAAGCCGCCAAAACCTGAGCCGCCGCTAAAGCCGCCACCACCTGTGTAATACCTACCGCTTGTCATATTGCCTAGAAAAAACCCTGCCATAAACGATGGATAACGTATAAATAAAATTACAACAATCAAAAATATAATTATAGAAAGACCATCGGGTTCGTCCTGTGCAGCTGGCAATTGGTAGTTACCTGAAATCGTCACATTGTAACCCTTTGCAATAGTGGTTACAACTGCCGATGTGCCGTAAATTATACCTGATTGATAGTCGTCTTTTTTAAAATAGGGAATCATATAATTATCCCTGATTCTACCGGCTTGAGCGTCCGTAAGATAAGGTTCTATACCGTACCCTACCTCAATTCTCAGCTTTCGGTCATTAATTGCAGTTAAAATTACGACACCGTTGTTTTTACCTTTTTGTCCGATTTTCCATTGACGACCAATTGCAAGACCGACATCTTCAATCGGGTATCCTTCAAGAGATTTGAGAGTTACAACAACTACTTCCGCTCCTGTTTTGTATTTAAGCTCTTTTATTATGCCGTTCAATTTTGCAACAGAATCATCAGACATTACATAGGCAAAATCGTTAACATACCCTACTGGCCTTGGGGCTTTGTATTCAGCAAAGCTTTTTTCAAGCCCTAAAAACCAAAAGCAGACCATAATTGATAAAAAAGTTAGTATTTTTTTTGAAAAATTTTGCATAATTTAATTATACTATTAAAAATAGTATCTGGATTTTTTTTAAAGTGATGCCGTTTCTGTAATTTACAAAATTATTTTGTATTAACATTTCATTATTACCTTTCGGTTTTATTTTTTTTATTATTCAGATAGATTCCTGTTATAATTCCAAGCAAAGCTACGCCCGCAGCTATAAACCAAGCTGTTTTATTCCCCTTTTTTGAAGGGGAATTGTTTATTTTATTTTCAACTTTTTTTCAACATCTTTTGCAACCCCGTAAATTTCTCGGAATAAATCAGGGCTTAATTTTTCTTTGTATTTTGGATTTACTTCAGCATGCATCTTTATGGCTTGCTTTATTCCGTCTAAAAGTTTTCCTTCTTCGACTTCTATCAATTTGCCGCATTTTTTATACGAAGGTGGCACAAATGGTGCTTTTTTATCTTTATTTTTTACAATAATACTTATAACGGGTAATTCTTCTAACTGTTTTTTTAATTGAGGATTTTTTTCAATAGTTTCCTCCAAACGATAACCTTTTTCAAAAACAAGCCCGGGTATATTTTTATCTTGTTCTAGTACATATTTTACAGATTCATCAGGCTTAAAATAGTTACATATATTCAGCATCTCTGCGTCATTACTGCTG
>JAEWLZ010000321.1 GCA_023457295.1 Cyanobacteria bacterium OH_PDB_112 | reverse complement strand
GCTATAAATATAACCAATAAAATTTTAAGAGATTTTCCTGAAAATATAAATATTATGGTTAATAAGGCTAGATTTTTAGGTAAAATCGAAAAATTTGAAGAAGCAGAAAATATTTATTTGGAAGTTTTATCAAAATTATCAAATTTTGAAGAAGCGGTAACAGGTTTGCTTGAGCTTTATCGTGCTTCAAATCAGCTTCATAAGGCAAAAGATTTTATTGCAAGGCTTGATTTTGATGATTTTTCGGATGAATCAGTTAAAATGTTTAACGAAATAAAGCAAGAGCAGTAGCTCTTGCTTTATAAAGTTTGTTTTTCTCCTCTTTTTTGTTTGCGGTATTGCCAAAATCCGCTAGTCTAGTAGCGCTTCTAAAATAGATGCGTTTTTAGTAGCAAGTGTGTTTTCACGAACACGAGCGCGATGAATGTAAGTTCTTAACGCTTCTCTGATAAGTTCACTGCGGGAACGTTGTTCTCCTTCTGCAACTTTATCAATGGAAGATAAAAACTCTTCAGGCATTGAAATTAATACGCGTGCCATTTGATTCCTCCTGTGGTTTAGAAATATAATGCTGAGCATAAGGCTCTTAATCATGTAAAAACAGAAGGCTATAAAAAATTGCTAAATTGTATATACTTTGTATCTATTTGTTAACAAAAGACGAAAAGGCTTAGTAGAATTGAATTTGAAACTAAAAAAGGCGGGAATTGTACCCGCCTTTAAAAAATATTTTGGAAAGTTTTAAAAAATTAATTTTCTACTCTTTCCAAATCTTCTTGAGTAACCGCTTTAATAGAAAGGTTAACACGACCTCTTTCGTCGATTTTCAAGACTTTAACAACGACTTCTTGTCCCATTTCTAGGAAATCTTCTACGTTGTTTACTCTTTCCTGAGCGATTTGAGAGATGTGAACCATACCGTCTTTGTTTGGTCCAAATTCAACAATAGCACCGATAGGAAGAATTCTTGCAACTTTACCTTTCAAAACCATATCGGCTTCGACTTTCATTGTAATGCCCTTAATCCTTTTGATAGCTATTGCCGCTCCTTCACCGTTGTTGCTTGTAATTGTTACAAGACCTGAATCTTCGATATTAATCTCAGCACCTGATTCTTCGATGATAGCTTTGATATTTTTACCACCAGGTCCGATTACCGGTCCGATATCATCAGTTGCGATTTGTAATGTATAGATTCTTGGCGCGTATTGTGACATTTCGCCTGGTTCTTTAATAGACTCTCTCATTTTTTCGAGAATATGAAGTCTTCCGTCTTTAGCCTGAGCCAAAGCTCTTTTTAAGGTTTCGTTTGAGATACCTTTAATTTTCATATCCATTTGAAGAGCTGTGATTCCTGTGTCATTACCTGTAACTTTAAAGTCCATATCGCCCAAGAAGTCTTCAATACCTTGAATGTCTGTTAATACAACATCAGTATCTCCTTCTTTGATAAGACCCATTGCAACACCGCCTATAGCGCATTTTACGGGAACACCGGCATTCATAAGAGCCATAGAAGTTCCGCAAGTAGATGCCATAGAAGTTGAACCGTTTGACTCGATTACATCAGAAGTTACACGAATTGTGTATCCAAATTCTTCTTTAGAAGGAAGTGCAGGGATATTAGCACGTTCTGCCAAAGCACCGTGACCAACTTCACGACGACCAGGTCCGCGCATAGGTTTAACTTCTCCCACTGAATATCCTGGGAAAGAATATGTATGCATAAAGCGTCTTGTTTTTTGAGGGTCAACACCGTCAAGATCTTGTGCCATTTGAGGACCTGCAAGAGTTGCCACTGATAATACCTGAGTTTGTCCTCTTGTGAAAACCGCACTGCCGTGAACACGTGGCAAGATGCCTACTTCTGACCAGATAGGACGAATTTCTGTACTTGTACGACCGTCAGCTCTGACACCTTCTTCGACAATCATTTTTCTCATGATTTTTTTCTCAAGAGATTTGAATGCTTCGCCTACATAGTCAATTTTTGATTCATCAATAAGCTGTCTAATTTCTGATTCTTCATCCAAAGCTTCAAGAGCTGCTTTTACCGCTTCTTTTGCTTCTGCAAGTTTAGCTTTTCTGCCTTCGCGGTCAAAATCATGATAAGCTTCCGTTACTTTATCATAAGCTGTATTTTTGATAAGTTCTGCTAAAGCAGATGTATCAATTGGATCAACAAATGCAGTTTTTTCGATGCCGCATTGTGCCGCAAAGTCTCTTTGAGCCTCAACTTGTTTTTTGATTTCGATTTGAGCAAAATCAACCGCAGCCATAATATCGTCTTCTGTTACGAATTTACATCCGGCTTCAACCATAATTACAGAGTCTTCTGTCCCTGCAATTACAATATCCATATCAGATTCTTCAGATTGCTGATAAGTTGGGTTAGCGATGAATTCACCATTTAAACGGCTAACGCGTACACAACCTACAGGGCCTTCAAAAGGAGCTTGCGTAAGCATAACTGCTGCTGATGCGCCAAATACTGCTAAAGTATCAGGTTGAGTTTGTTCGTCTGAACTTAAAAGATGTACAACAACTTGAACATCGTTTCTATATCCTTTAGGGAAAAGAGGGCGAATAGGTCTGTCGATAAGTCTTGAAACCAAGATAGCTTTATCAGACGCCCTACCTTCTTTTCTGTTATAGCCACCAGGTATACGACCTACTGATGACATTTTTTCTTCATAATCAATCAATAAAGGGAAGAAATCTATTCCTTCTCTTGGAGAGTCTGCAACTGTTGCTGCGACTAAAAGAACTGTGTCTCCACAGCGTAATAAAATACTTCCTGATGCACTCTGTGCATACTTCCCTGCCTCGAGGGTTACTTCTTTTTCGCCAATCTGTAGCGAATAAGTTTTTGCTTCTTTCATGTTCTATAATCCTTTTTCTATTTGTACTCTTATAGTATATATCAAAAATAGATTTCAAGGATTTTTTATTAAGAAGTTATGTGCGAAATTTTTGCGGAATTATTTTTTATTTTGAGCTTGGAACTTTCTTTTCCTTGCCGAAAGTTTGATATTTTGGAATGGTATTTAGGCTTTTTTAATTCCCGAAAATTTGTTTTTCAGCTGTTTACCTTTTCCTAAAAAAACCCTTTCTATAAAAGCTTGAACCATCTCAGAGTTTGGATTGGAAGTTTTTTTGCTTTTGGGGGTGCTTTTTGATGCGGGAATTGCGGCTTGAAAATAATTAGAAGCTTTCATTATAGCTGTTTTTTCAATGCTCGAAGCTTTGCCCGCTGTTTTTTGAGTAGTTGTCACGATGGGGGCAGTTAAAAGTGAAATAATTGCCAAAGGTGTTATTAGATTGTTTTTTACTTTAGCACTGCCAAAATTTGTTTTTGAAAGGTTTGTGTTTTTTTCTTTGTTTTGTATTTTTGCAGTACTGTTAAATTTGTTTAATCCTACTATCATGTTTTACCCTCTCTTTTTTCTCTACAAGCTATCTTAAGTTCCTGAAAAATCAAATTTGATAGTTTGGGGTGTGTTTTTTTACATAAATTTACACTATTTCTAACATATCCTGTGCTTTAAGTTTCTTCGGAGAACGCCACTGTATATAGTCTTTCATCAGATTGAAACAATACATAATCGTCAGTTCATTTTTAAGTTCTTCATCGATAAAAAATTTACTCTCAAAACTCGTTCCCGAGATTTTTTTGAAAAAATTCACAAGACGTGCGCTTGTATGATTGCTGTAATCTTCCGCGCAGTCAGGACAAAGCACTCCGCCTGCTGATTTTGAGAAAACAACAGTTTCTCCAAGTGTACATTCGCACTTGACGCAATTATCAAGCTCAAGACCGTAACCTAAAAGCTCCATAAGATTAATCTGAAATTTCATAGTGCAAAGAACCGTATTAAGTTTGTTTTTGCTGTCTGCAATGGCTTTTAGCGTACTGTAAAAAAGTTCATAAATTTCATTCGAGTCATTATCATCTTCTATTGAAAAAGCATTGATAACATCGGCGCAATACATCGCATAGCTCAATTTTGAAAAATCTTTACGCAGTGCGCTGAAAGAATTTATTCCCTGTGCCTGAGAGATTATATCGAGTTTTCCGCCTTTTGATATTAAAACTTCTGATGCTATAAGACTGTCAAAACAACTCCCTATTTTTGAAGAAGGTTTTTTGACGCCTTTTGCAACACAACGCAAAAGACCCTTGTCTTTTGAATACATGACAATAATCTTATCTGATTCACTCAAATTATATGATTTGAGCGTGATTACGTTTGTTGTGAATTTCTCCATCAATCCCCCTGTGATGAGTTTTATTTTAACATATATCAAAAGACAATGTAATAGACGTTTAACCTTGTTCCTAAAGAGTAAAGAGCTAATAATTCCTTAGAAAATATTAAGTAATGTAAAGAAGGCGAATTCTTTTTTGGCATGATTTTTATACGGATTGTTTTTATATAAGTATAGTAGGTTAGTCAATTTATAAGGTTAAAAGTTATGTGGGATTCAATCAATGGAAGTTTACTTTCACCTAGTGCGGGAACAAGCTCTCAGTACATAAATTTTGGTTCGGCGCCCGGAATGGGATATATGGGGACTATAGCAGCAGCCCCTATGATGGGAATGGGAATGGGAATGGGTATGGGATACCCAATGTTTCCCGGAGCATTCGGAGCGGGTATGCCCTACTGTGATACATTTGTCCCTTCAGTAAACGCAGAACTTTCTCATGGTATGGAGAAAAAGCATGAAGGATTTGTTTCCAGCGCATTGAAATTTATAGGCGGTATTACAGTTGCTGTCTTGGCTTTGAAAGTTTTAAAAGGTAAAAAAGTCGGTAAAGTAAAATAATATAATTTGCAAATAAAAAAGAGCCCTCATTATGAGGGCTCTTTTTACATAAATTGTTTTATAAGCTGTTGGACTTGTTCATCTTCTGTATAGTCTGTTTTCGCTTTATCTTGAACTTCTTGAAGTTTTTCGTGTAAAGTCGGACGTTCTTGTTTATAAATAACGCCTGTGTAATAGTGACCTGTTTCAAGGGCAAGTTTTATTCCTGAAAGTCTGTCTGTTACATCGTGGTCGTCAGGGACATAAGCTATACGTTCTTTGATACTGTCAAACGTAATCCTGTCATTGTATTGAACACATGGCGAAAGTACATGAACAAAGGCAAATCCTTTATGATTCATTGCCTGATTGATAATACTTTTAAGCTGGGGTAAATCACCTGCAAAGCCCCTTGCAATAAAGGAAGTTTCAAAAGAAAGAGCCATCATTATAGGGTTTACTCGTTCTTCAACTGCTTGATAAGGATTTACTTTTGTAACCAAATCATCATGTGAAGTAGGAGAATTTTGTCCTTTTGTAAGGGCATAAATTTCGTTATCCATTACGATATAAGTTATATCAGGATTTTTCCGTGATGCATGTATGAAATGATTTCCACCTATACTGAATCCGTCACCGTCGCCGCCTAATGTTATTACATTTATATCAGGTCTTGATGCGCTAAGCCCTATGGCAACAGGTAAAGCTCTTCCGTGGATTGAGTGAAATCCGTAAGTACTTGTAAAGAAAGGGAATCTGCTTGAACATCCTATTCCTGAAACAAGAGCCGTATTGTCAGGTTCAAGCTGCAAGTCGGTCATCGTAGTAAGTAATGCCGTAAGTACCGCAAAATTGCCGCAACCTGGACACCAGGAAGGTTTTGTCGCACTTTTATAATTTTTTAGGGTATATGTTTCTGCTGTTGACATTTTTTTATTCCTTAAAATTTGTATGAATAATCGTTTTCGGATTCCATTACTGTATATCTGAGCATTTGTTCTCTTATTACCTTATCTACTTTTTCAAAAATTTCTATTGCGCTAAATGGTTCTCCATTATATTTAAGAACTTCAAAAAGTTTTATATCTTTGTTGATTTTATTAAGCCTGTAAACAAGGTTATGCAAAAGTTGTGCGGTATAGTTTGCTTCTGCTACAAGAATCATATCCTTTCCGGAAATAAAAGAGTTAAGCCATTCATTTGGAACAGGATAAATTGTTCTTGGATAAAGCGCCTGAATTTTGTAACCTTTTTCTTTTGCGATATCTACCGCTTCCAAAACCGCACCGGTTGTTCCTCCCCAAGTAATAATGCCGATTTTGGCATCATCAGGACCGTAAGTTTTTGCCGGAATAAAATCACATGCGGCGGTTTCAAGTTTTTTGAAGCGTTTTTCCATCATCATTTTATGGACAGCCGCATCAGGAGTGGGTCTACATGCTTCCGTATGTTCCAATCCCGTTGCAACGTATGCGCCCCCGTTATCCCCGGGGCTTGAAATAGGAGATATTCCGTTTATGGTATTTTTGTATCTTACATAAAGACCTTTATCATTTTCTCTGTCGTGTCGTAGACGGTTTTCGATTTTTATTTTTGAAATATCAATTTCGTCAACACATTCTTTTCTTTGGCCTATTGCGGCATCAGAAAGAAGTATAACCGGCAGTTGATATTTTTCCGCAAAATTAAAAGCATTTATTGTCTGATAAAAGCAGTCTTCGACATTCATAGGAGCTATAACTATTTTTGGTGCTTCGCCATGAGTTCCGTAGATAGCCATATTAAGGTCGCTTTGTTCTGTTTTTGTAGGAAGTCCCGTGCTTGGGCCACCTCTTTGAACATCAACAATTACAAGCGGAAGTTCTGCCATTGAAGCAAGACCCAAAGCTTCTGACATTAAAGAAAAACCGGGTCCGCTTGTTGCTGTCATTGATTTGACCCCGCCATAGGAAGCGCCTATTGCGGCAGTAACCGCTGCAATTTCGTCTTCACATTGAAGCATTGTACCGTTTACTTTAGGCATTTCAAGAGCAAGCCATTCCATAATTTCTGTGGCGGGAGTAATAGGGTAACCTGCATAAAATCTGCATCCTGCTACGATTGATGCAAGAGCAATAGCTTCATTACCGCTCATAATAAGTTTTTTACCTGTTTTTTGCATAGTAATCGAAGTAAGGTTATCTTCTCTTGTAAGTTTTTCCAAGGCATAGTTATAACCTTCTTCAAAGGCTTTTATATTTTCTTCAATTATTTTTTGAGATTTTTTTGCATAACGCGATTTGATATCTTCTTTTAATTGATCTTTTAGTCCCAATTGAGGAACAAGACCAGCCATAACCCCTATTGCTACCATGTTTTTGGAACGCAAAGACGCGCTTTCTTCAGCGATAGAAGTTATAGGTATTCTGTATTTTATAATGTCGCAATTTTCCTGGTATTTATTTGCAACAACATCTGAATCTAAAATCAGGATGCTTCCGGGCCTAAGCAGTTTTAAGTTATCTTCGATGGCTTGTTCATTGAGTCCTATCAAAACATCTGTTTTGAGTCCGCAAGTAAAAGCTTTTTCATCACTAACTTTTAGCTGAAAGGAACATTGTCCGTGTCCTCTTATCTCAGAAGGGAATGACCTGAAAGTAGTTACGTAATAACCGCTTCTTGCTACTGCAAGCGCAAATATATCCCCCGAACTTATAACTCCTTCACCTGCTGTTCCGCAAATTCTGATAGTCAGATTTTTCATTTTATTAACCTTTTAAAAAATTTTTACTACATTCTTTATTTTAATACTCATATGTTTTGAGTGCAAAGATTTTTTTAAAATAATCTAATTTAAAAAGAGTATTTTAAAAGAAGAATTTTATTAAAATAAGTAAAAAGAGTCTTCAATAATTTACAACTTATGCTTTGATATAAATTATTTCAAGAAAAAAGGAAAAATTTAAAGGTTAATTGCCGCTATTTTTTGTGTTTTGACAAGATTTTTTTGAATACTTCATCAAATTTTTCAATTGGCTCAAAACTAAAACCGCAGTGTTCTGTAATGCTGCCGCCCATCATAAAAATTTCTTCTTGTGGATATTGTCTGCATAAAACGGGACGAGTTTTATATGCTGTACATTTTCCTGTTTCTTTATCCAGTTTTGAACATTCAAAAATAAGCCCTGTTCTGTCTTTGTCTACAACTTTTAAATACCCGTAAAAAAAGTGAAGCGTTTTTAATTTTTCAAATTCTTCTTCGGTTTTTATGACATCCTTTGCATGTCTTACATAAATTTTTTGACAGCATCTTCCGCATCCATGGCAGGAGCCTTTTCTGAGGTATTTTTTTTGTAGAATTTTTCCGTAAAAAAACCTGCGTAGATTGTCTTTGAAATTTTCTGAAAATTTTTTCATTTATTAAATTAAAGTTTGCCTATTTTCTTTAATATTCTAACACATTTTGCCATATTTTCTTTAATTTCGCTAAGACTTTCTTCATTAGGGTTAAGATTGTATGCAGCTCTAAAATGTTCTACGGCAGATAAAATTTCTGAGTTTCTTAAAGCTTTTTTCCCTGTTTTTATGTAGGCAATCGCAAGGTTTGCTTCAGGATACAAGGCAGAGCGAATGCGCTCAATTTTTTCTTCCAGTTCTTCATTATCGGGTTTTAGCATCAAGCAATTTTCATATTCTGAGCAAGCATTCAAAAAATCTTTTTTTCTGAAAAATTCTTCAGCTTTTGTATAATGCAGATTATAAAATGTATTTCTATCTTCTAGATTTTTTTCAAGAATTTTTAATCTGTCTTTAATTTTTACTATTTCAAATGTACTGTGATTTTCTTGTGTCCGAAGATATCTGTTATAAAGACAAAAAGCATAGGAATGTTTATCCATTCGATCATAAGCAATAGCTATATTAACTAGATTTTGTTCATTATAAGGTTCTAAAATGAGAACATTGTTCCAAAATTTTACCGCATTTTCCAGTTTGTCATTAAGATAACAGATGCTGCCCGCGTTTATATTACCTTTTATGTGGTTTGGATAAGCTTTAATGGTTTTAATGTAGGCTTTTAATGCTCTGGGATAGCTTTTTCTGCGTTGCAGCTTTAGGCCTATGTTAAAGTTGTGTTTTGCAGCGACTTTATGATCCCAAACTTTTTTAGCGGCTTTTTCGTAATGATAAGACCCTTTTTGAGTAATGGCTTTTGCCAAATATTTTTCAAAATAAAAAAGAGATAGCAAAAGTTCATTTTTTTCTCCGTAGCTTACTCCCAAATTGAATAAAGAATTGTTTTCAGTTGGGCTTATGGACTGTAAAATCAGCCAATAAGAAATCGCTTGGTCTATATTTCCTTTTTTATAATAATAGTTGCCCAAATTGAGGTAGGCTTTTTCTATTGTGGCATCTATGCTTAGGGCATATTTCCAAAAGTTTGCGGCGATGTCAATTTGACCGTGTTCATAGTAAATATTGCCTATATTTACGTATGCTTGCGCATTTTTGTCATTTATTTCAATTACTTTATTAAAAAATACCAAAGACAAATCCAGTCTTTTGTATTTAAAAAACCTCAGCCCCAAAGAAAAAATTTCGGATTCTTTCCTTTTTCCTTCCATATGTAAAGGGGCTTCAGCCAATGCTTCTGGCGAAAGATTAATGACTGATTTTATTTCCTGAATTGTTGGCACCTGCATTTTTTATTTTTATCCTAATAAATCACCGGCATCAATATCATTTAAAATAGAGTTTGCAAGAGTAGAATCATCTATATTGTAATCTCCTGATTTAACCATTTTTATTAAATCAGAAATCTCATCGGAAGATTCCTCCTCTGTTCCCAGCATTTCTTTCATTAGAGATTTGTAATAATTTATTTCTTGTTCTGTTTGATATTTGATTAAAGCTTCTTCGGAAATTTTTCCTTCATCAATAAGGTCTTTAGTCTCTGTTTCTGTTCCGTAAGCTTTTTTCAATACATTTGTTACAGACGAAACATTTTGACCTGATAAAGAACCGCTTAAAAGACTTGATGCTAAGTTTGGATTTAATTCATTTAGCATGATACTCCCCCCTTTATTGGTACTATCA
This sequence comes from Cyanobacteria bacterium OH_PDB_112, assembly GCA_023457295.1. Lineage (GTDB taxonomy): Bacteria > Cyanobacteriota > Vampirovibrionia > Gastranaerophilales > CAJFVJ01 > JAEWLZ01. The sequence continues at coordinate 3,258 of JAEWLZ010000321.1, read as the reverse complement.
TAATACCCTTTATTGGTGTCAAGTTTTATCTATCTTATGGTTGGTTTTATTCGTCCATGTGGTCAATTTTTGCGAAGTTGAATATTTTGAGTTTTTAACAATTATTTACAATACGAATTTTCAATATTTTTTGTATTTATTTTAATTATTACTTAGGCAAAAAATATTGAAAAAATATATATTATTAAAATTTCATCATTCCTTCTGCTGAAGCTTTGAGGCAATTATTTCTTTAAGATTGTTTTTATATAAATATGAAAACAAAAAATAAATGGGGTTATATCAAGGGGAAAATTACAAGTTAGGTTTATGGTAAGTGTTCATTTTGGGGGCTATAAAAGCCCTTTTTTGTTGCTTATAAATTGTTATTTTTCTAAAACTTCTTTCAAATACATTCCTGTAAAGGAATCTTTGTTTTGCGCAATTTCTTCCGGGGTTCCTTGCGCGACAATATATCCGCCGCCCGCTCCTCCATGAGGTCCAAGGTCGATTATATGGTCTGAAATCTTTATTAAATCAAGGTTATGCTCAATTATAACAATAGTATTGCCGTTATCTGCAAGACGATGCAATATTGTTGCAAGTTTGTTCAAATCATGCCAGTGAAGTCCGACAGAAGGCTCATCAAGCAGGTAAAGAGTCTTGCCGGTGGGGCGTTTTAGCAGTTCGGTTGCAAGCTTAACTCGCTGGGCTTCGCCACCTGAGAGAGTTGTGGCACTTTGTCCCAAATGAATATAATCAAGACCTACATCGTTTAGGGTTTGGAGCTTATTTTTGATTTTCGGAATGTTTTCAAAGAAGTCTAAGGCTTCCGCGACAGTCATTTCAAGGACATCGTTAATGGATTTGCCTTTGTATTTTACCTGAAGAGTTTCTCTGTTGTAGCGTTTACCTTGGCAGACTTCGCAGGGTACGTAAACATCAGGCAGGAAGTTCATCTCAATTTTTATGATGCCGTCGCCCGAGCAGGCTTCGCAGCGTCCGCCTTTGACGTTGAAGCTGAATCTTCCCGCTTTGTAACCGCGGAGTTTTGCTTCATTTGTCATTGCGAAAATATCTCTGATGTCGCCAAAAACACCTGTATATGTTGCGGGGTTGCTTCTTGGAGTTCTTCCTATCGGGGATTGGTCTATGTCTATAATTTTGTCGATTTCTTCCAATCCTTCTATTTTGTCAATTCCTTGAGGTTTTGGAGTATTTTTACGAAGTTTATGGATTGCGTACTTGCTTAAAAGCTCAAAAATCAAAGTAGATTTGCCGGACCCGCTTACGCCTGTAACCGTAACTATTTTTCCCATAGGAATTTCAAGGTCAAGGTTTTTAAGGTTGTTAAGGTGCGCATTTTTAATTTTTAATTTAAGTCCGTTGCCTTCACGGCGGGTTTTGGGAACAGCAATTTGTTTTTTACCGCTAAGATACTGCCCTGTAAGGGATTTTTCTGTATTTTTTATAGTGGATAAAGTACCTTCTGCAACGATTTCTCCTCCGTGTTGACCTGCTTTTGGTCCGATATCGATAATCCAGTCGGCCTTGTTTATTGTTTCTTCATCATGTTCCACTACAATCAATGTATTTCCGAGGTTTCTAAGTTTTATTAGAGTATTAAGAAGTTGATTATTATTTACCTGATGAAGCCCTATGCTTGGCTCATCAAGAACATATAAGACTCCTGAAAGCCCTGAACCTATTTGGGTTGCAAGTCTTATGCGCTGGGCTTCTCCGCCTGATAAGGTGTTTGATGAGCGTGAAAGAGAAAGATACCCCAATCCTACATCAAGTAAGAATTTTAGCCTTTCGCGAATTTCTGTCAGAAGTTTCTGGGCGATTTTCATTTGGTGCTTATTTAAAGTTAAAAATAGTCCCGAAATAAAATCGTAAGCCTCATCAATGGGCATTGAGCAGATATCGAAGATGTTTTTTTCGTTAATCGTAACAGCTAAAGGAAATGGCTTCAATCTTGCTCCGTTACAAGCAGAGCAGGTAATTGCCGTCATATATTTTTCAACATCTCCGCGAATCAAGTCTGATGTTGAATAGTCATAACGCCCTTTCAACATAGGAATTACGCCTTTGAAAGGAATATTGAAAGTTTTTGTACGGTTAGTTTTAAAGTCTTTATAAGTAAGAGGGACACGGGTTAATCCTGTTCCGTTTAATATTATATCTTTATGTTTTTGAGAAAGGTCATCAAAAGGGATTGTCATATCAAATCCGAAGTGTGCCGACAGTGACCATAAAATATTAGAATAATAGTCATTTCCTGTTTTTGCCCATGGGTAAATAGCCCCGTCTTTAAGAGATTTTGTGCCGTCAGGAATAATTAAATTCGGGTCGACTTCATAGTGAGCACCAAGTCCGGAGCATTTTTCGCAAGCTCCAAAAGGACTGTTAAAACTAAACATTCTTGGTTCAAGCTCATCAAAACTTAAATGGCAATGGTTGCATGCAAGTTTTTCAGAATAAATTGTTTCTTCACCTTCATTATCTACAATTACAAGTCCGTCCGCTCTTTTTAAGGCAATTTGAACACTATCTGCTATGCGTGATTTTGCGCTTTCTTTTACTATTATACGGTCTACAACTACTGATATATCGTGTTTGTGGGTTTTTGTAAGTTTTATTTCATCTTCTTCGAGATTATATAGTGTGTTGTCGATTTTTACGCGGGCAAAGCCTTCTTGCAAAAGTTCTTTAAAAATTGCAGAATACTCCCCTTTTTTTCCGCGAATAATAGGTGCAAGAAGCTGAATTTTACTTCCTTCAGGTAAAAGCATTATGTTGTCGACAATTTCATCAACAGATTGAGGGTTTATGGTACTGCCGCATTGCGGGCAGTGTGGAGTTCCTATGCGTGCGAACAAAAGCCTGAGGTGGTCATAAATTTCAGTTACCGTTCCGACGGTTGAGCGCGGATTGTGGCTTGAAGATTTCTGGTCAATGGAAATTGCTGGCGAAAGTCCTTCGATATGTTCGACATCCGGTTTGTCTAATTGCCCCAAAAACTGTCTGGCATAAGTGTTGAGGCTTTCGATGTAGCGTCTTTGACCTTCGGCAAAAATCGTATCAAAAGCCAGGGAGCTTTTGCCTGAACCGCTAACTCCTGTGAAAACCACAAGTTGGTTTTTTGGTATTTTGACCGATATGTTTTTCAGGTTGTGCTGTTTTGCGCCTGTTACTTCTATAAAATCTTGCATATTTCACCTTCCGATATATTATTATAGCTCAAAACGAAAAAGATTATGATTAAGAGGTGTTGAT
>JAEWLZ010000320.1 GCA_023457295.1 Cyanobacteria bacterium OH_PDB_112 | reverse complement strand
ATCAGCAACGCTGAAAGGACGGCGCAAAGTAAGCCCTTCGCACAAAATCGAAACATATTCCCCCGGACAAATCTCACTCAAAGTGGGGGATGAAAACTCCACAGAATAAACCTGAGAGTTTATTTTTTGTATATTTTCAATTGTTCCGATGTGATTTTTTTTCATTTTTTCCTCAAAAAAAAAGAAAAGACAACGCTTTTCTTCTTTAGGTTATATTTAATTTCAAATAATGTCTTATATTTTTTTTCATTTTCCTCACCTGTAATTATTATAAAAAACTCAAAATCCTGAGTCAAACTTTTTAAATATTTATTTACATTTGATTTGTCATGCTATAATCAGTTCCATAGACAGATTTAAAGGAGTAAAACAATGACAACACAAGTTCGCGCAAGCCACCTTTTAGTTTCAACAGAAGAAGAAGCAAAAAAACTCAGAGAAGAAATTCTTGCAGGAAAAGATTTTGCAGATGTTGCAGCAGCAGTTTCACAATGTCCTTCAGGGGCAAATGGCGGCGACTTGGGTTTCTTCACAAGAGGAATGATGGTTCCGGAGTTCGATGAAGCATCATTTACACTTGAAGTAGGCGAACTTTCAGAACCGGTTCAAACTCAATTTGGCTGGCATTTATTAGTTGTTACAGACAAAAAATAGTCTTAAACTTCTTTTTTAGATTTTTTTAAAAATTCTTTTTTCTTTTCTAGGTGAAAATTGAACATTTTTTCACTTAAAGGAAGTTGCATTTTTGTCCCTGATACCAAAACCATTGCATCTCCTTTTAACAAATAACAGAAAGGCCAACTTTCAATCAAATAACGAAACCCGCCCCGAAAAGGATGTTCGTTTTCTTTGTGTTTAACAATTCCCATTCCAAACTGCGCAAAGGGTACAATAAATGTAAAAGGAGGGAAACAAGAAAGTGCTGTTCCAAAAGTATTGGCGGCAAGATCTTTTTTATCAAGTTTTCTTTTATTTCTTAATTTAACCTTTTTGGAAGTTAAAATATCAACTTCTTTATTATTTTCTGAAGGAATTGTGTACTTTTTAGGCTTAAAAACAATAAAAGCATCTCTTTCCAGTCTTCTGGGCGGAACTATCTTAACTATTTCGCCTGTAATAATGCTGTCTTTTTCAATTTTATCGTAATATCCGACGTAAACATCTTCTGTTGCCTTCAAAGAACATTCCTTTGGGATATTAGTCAAGTCTATATCATTAACAAGCTCTACGGTAAATTTTTCCATAGCATTTGCATGATTTAAAGTAAAAATAAATAAAACAAAAATAATCAAAAATAACTTATTTTTCATAAAATTTAATACCTATATTAAAAATCTAAAATACAAATAAAAAGTACTCATAATAAGAGAAACAATCGAAATTAAAGAACCGTATTTAAAAAACTCCCAAAAAGAAATTTCAAAACCTTCCACTGCAGCTTTTTCACATACAATAACATTCGCAGCCGCCCCTATAATGGTGAAGTTTCCTCCTAAGCAAGCTCCCAAAGACAAAGCCCACCACAATGGATGAACATCATTAGGATGAGGCATAGTATGCACAACTTGTTCCAATAAAGGCACCATAGTAGCAGTATATGGAATATTATCTATAATTCCCGATAAAATTCCCGACCCCCATAAAATCAGCGCACAAGCAAGATTAAGATTGCCATTGGTAATATTTATCATCTTCTGTGCAAGAAAACTAATACCTCCTGACGCTTCAAATCCGCCAATAATAATGAACAGCCCGATAAAAAAGAAAATTGTGAGCCACTCAACATCTTCATAAATTTCTTTAGGACTTTCAAAGAGCAAAAGAACACTTGCCCCCATCATTGCGCAGACATAACTTGCAATATGAGTAATATCATGAGTTATAAAGCCCAAAATAACTGCCAAAAGAACAATACTGGAACGCCATACAAGAGCCTTATCTTTTATAATTCCGGATGTGGTCATATTTGCAACATGTTCCATTTTATCGGGTCTTGAAATAAGTTTTTTTCGAAACAAAAAAAGTAAAACCCCCACCGAAACAAGAAAAATCAAGACAATAATTTCCGTAAGTTCAGTCAAAAACTGCATAAACGAAATTCCCGCGCGAAGCCCTATTATTATATTTGGGGGATCTCCTATAAGAGTTGCGGTTCCGCCTATATTGGACGCCAAAATTTCTGTAATTAAAAAGGGAACAGGAGTAATTTCAAGTTCCTTCGCGATGACAAAAGTAACCGGCATAATCAAAACAACTGTCGTAACATTATCCAAAAATGCCGAAGCAAAAGCCGTAAAAGCAGCTAATGCAAAAAGAACACTCTTTGGATGCCCTTTTGTAAGCTTAAGAATATTTATCGCAATCCAGTCGAACATACCACTACGAGTTGCAATATGAACAATTATCATCATACTGATAAGCAAAAAAATCACATCAAACTCAACATATTCAAAAGCTGATTTTATGCCTTCATGCTTATATTGAGGTAAAAGCCCAAAAATAAGAGTAAGAGAAGCCCCAAAAAGCGCCACAACAGATTTTTGGATTTTTTCGGTCGCAATAAAAAAATATGCTATAAGAAGAATCAATCCTGATATCAACATTTCATTCCCCGAAAACATAAACTCCTCCTTAGTCTCTCTATTTTGCCATTAAAATTAGCCAAATGCAAAAATATTAAATTTTTTGATATATTAAGTGATATAATCTAATAAAAGAATACAGGCAGGATAAAAAAATTAAAAAATGACACTTGGAACAGTAGAAACAAAATATTTTCATATAGAAGAAAACATTTTGCTCGAATCAGGCAAAGAACTTAAAAATGTTCAGGTAGCCTATGAAACTTACGGCGAACTTAATGAAGCAAAAAATAATGCTATTTTACTTTTGCATGCGCTGACAGGCGATGCACATGCAGCAGGTTATCATGAAGGTGATAAAAAACCCGGCTGGTGGGATGATCTTGTCGGATCAAATAAAGCGTTTGATACAAATAAATATTTTGTGATTTGTTCAAACATGTTGGGAGGATGTAAAGGCACAACAGGACCTTCATCCACAAACCCCGACACAGGAAAGCCTTACGGCATTGAATTCCCTGTTTTTACAACTGAAGATGTTGTAAAAGTTCAAAAAAAACTTGTGGACTTTTTGGGCGTAAAAAAACTTAGAGTAGCTGGCGGTTCTATGGGTGGAATGCAAGCCATGGAATGGTCTATACGCCACAGCGATATGGTTACACACGCTATAATTATCGCATCAACCGCAAGACTTTCCGCTCAAGGAATAGCATTCAACGCCGTTGGAAGAAACGCAATTATATCCGATCCCAACTGGAACAAAGGCAACTATTACGATAGAGCCAAACCCGAAAAAGGTCTTTCTATCGCAAGAATGGTGGGACATATAACTTATCTTTGCGAAGAAGCAATGCATAAAAAATTCGGCAGACGTCTTCAGGACAAAGATTCTCCTGATTTTCACTTTGATGTGGATTTTCAAGTCGAGAGCTATCTTGAATACCAAGGGCAAATTTTTGTCGATAGATTTGATGCCAACAGCTACCTTTACATCACAAAAGCTGTGGATTATTTTGATTTGGCTGAAAAATACGGCTCACTTGAGCAAGCTTTTTCCAATACCAATGCCAAATTTTTGATAATTGCTTTCTCGTCAGACTGGCTCTTTCCGCCAGAACAATCAAAAGAAATTGTTAATGCCCTTATCAAAAACCAAAAAGATGTCTCTTTCTGCAAAATTGACTCCCCTTGTGGCCATGATGCGTTTTTGCTGGAATACGAGACACAATCAAAAATCATTAAAAGTTTTCTTTCGGAGGACAAATCTTGAACGAACATTACGCAACATCAAAAGGATTACACCTTAATTATTCAATAATTGCGGGCATGATTCCCGAAAATTCAACTGTTTTGGATTTAGGTTGCGGCGATGGAACTCTCTTAAAAATGCTCAAGGATAAAAAAATTAAAGCCAGAGGCATCGAAATAAATCAAAATAATGTCATAAAATGTCTCGAAAAAGGTCTTTCCGTGGTACAAGGAGATATAGATGAAGGTTTGGCAGAATATCCTGATCAATCAGTAGACTACATAATCCTCAACCAAACCCTTCAATCAACTGAAAAACCTGATTATGTAATAAAAGAAATGCTCAGAGCAGGAAGAAAAATAGTTGTGAGTTTTCCAAATTTTGCATACTGGCGTGTAAGTTTTTATTTATTTTTTTATGGAAAAATGCCAAAATCCCAAATGCTCCCTTTTGAGTGGTACGATACACCGAATATTCACTTGCTAACGATTGCGGATTTTTATAATTTCACAGAAAAATTCAACTTGAAAATTGAAAAAACAGTATGTATGACCCGTGCAAAAGTACGAACAGGATTTTTTTGCAAATTATTTGATAATTTTTTCGCCGAAGAAGTGATTTTTGTAATTTCAAAATAAAAAAGAAGCCTTATAAGGCTTCTTTTTTAGCAAATTTAATAAAAGCTTAAATTATTTTACAAGCTCTTTAAATTTTTTACCTGCAGAAAATGCCGGAACTGTTTTTGCAGGGATTTTAATCTCTGCGCCAGTTTGTGGGTTTCTTCCGGTTCTTGCAGCTCTTTTTCTAGCTTCAAAAGTACCGAAACCTACCAAAGTAATTTTTTTACCTTTAGCAACTGTTTTTTCGATAGTATCTAATGTCGCACCTAAAATTTCCGCTGCATCTTTTTGTGAAACTTTTGCTTTTTTAGCAACTTCTTTTACCAATTCTTCTTTGTTCATTTTGAACCTCCTTTTTCTAGACAAATATAATTATACATATTATAAAATCTTTGGCAACTGTTTTTGGCTGAAAACATTATAAAATGTAAATTTCAGCCTCAAAAAATCTTACAAAACCATACCAGATTTGTTTAAAAAAATATAGCAAACCCCTTCTCTAAGAAAAGCTTTGGGGTTATACGAAAAACATCACAATAATAATCAATAATATCAATACTTAGAGGCAAAAAAAAACATCGGGGTAACCGATGCTAAAATTTGGTTTTGGTTTATAAAAATGTAAAGATTGTTGTCCTGCAAGCCTTATAGCTGTTTTCTCGAAGAAATTACAGATTAAAGCTTATTTTTTTGCTTATCTGAATTTTTTACAAAAAATGGGCATGAAGATTTTTTTAAATTATAACCATGCCTAATCCAATTTAATAATTTATAAATAAAGATTATACATTTTTTATCCGGGTACTCAGGCAGCATCTTGTTATGCCGCCTGAAATTCCCTGTATTTTATTAGCTGAAATACTTGAATGATGATTGAGCGTTTGTATCCAAGATTTTCTTGACTGCTTCTTTTTCTGAAGCTACCGCTTTGTACTCTACTTCTATGGATGTTTGCTCCAACTGAAGCTTTTTGTCCTGAGCATTTATTTCCGAAACTGTTTTATCATATTTATTTTCCGCGTCAACATTATCAGCTTTATAAAGCTCATCTGCCATGGCAGGTAATGTTCTCCAATCTTTAAGCTCATAATCACCTGCATCTGCACCTGCGGCCACATTTGTTTTTGTTTGAGTAAACTCATCTGCTTGAGCCGCAAGAGTAATGACACCACTTCTGATTGCTGCTTCCAAGATTGCACTTGATCTATCTGCACCTGTCAAAGTTGCGTCCAAGCCTAAATCTGACATAGTAACTGTTCTTGCTGTACCACCAGTACCAATAGTAATCGCATTAACACCTGTCGCTGAAAGAGAGCCGGATGTAATTGAAATATTAGCTGCTGCGGTATCTTGACCTATAATAATGTAATTATTACCGTTTGTATCTTTAAGAGATTTAATTCCTGCAACACTTAATTGATCAATCCCGCTGTTAGAAGAGCTGAAAGTATACAGCTTTCTGTTAGAAATATCATTGTTATAAGCTGTTGCAACATTTTCAAGTTCTGATGCGAGACGAAGACGTCTTTGACATATTTGCTGTACTCGATACTCAAGATCAACTTGTCTTGCGGTCAACGATAAAAATCGTGCCTGATTCGATGAAATACCCATAGTTCTTTTACTCCTTTACACTTTTTTTCAACCATTTGCCGATCTTTGCGGCATAACCATAACCATTTTTTGTTTTTACAAGCCACGCTTCACCCTTTTAACAAAGAGTTCTATGTTCCATTCCTAAAACACTTGGCGTTTGACTGTTTAACCTAACCTTCTTTACTTAAAAACATTTTGATATCCTTCGGTAATAACCTAAGAACAGCATTATGTTTTAAAACACATATTACCTTTCATTTTTATTACACTTTTTTTATCGGCATATTTTTGAGGTAACTTTAATTATTGACAGAATTTATTAAGATTTTGTTACAAAAAAAAGCACCGTTTAAAACGATGCTTAGATTGGTTATAAAAGTGTAAAGAATTTTTGTTTTTTGGTTTGTTTGCCTTTCGGCTATTTTGGGGTAAAAACTCTCAAGGAGTTTTGTTGATTTTATTTTTGTCAGTTTTTGACATTCCCAAGGTGCTTTTATCGAATCTATCCGAATATTTTAACCTTAGGATATTTTTCGCCTTTACAAAGGCAATGTATTACTTATTAGCTGAAATACTTGAATGATGCTTGAGCATTTGTATCCAAGATTTTCTTAACGCTTTCTTTTTCAGAAGTTACAGCTTTGTACTCTACTTCAATAGAAGTTTGTTCAAGTTGAAGCTTTTTATCTTGAGCGTTAATTTCTGAAACTGTTTGGTCATATTTGTTTTCAGCGTCAACATTATCACCTTCATAGAGTTCATCTGCCATTGCAGGAAGAGTTCTCCAATCTTTAAGCTCATATGTATTAGTCAAAGCAGTACCGCCCGCACCTAATACCGATGTTTCTGATTGAGTAAACTCATCTGACTGTTGAGCTATTGTCAATACACCGTTTCTAATTGCAGCGTCAAGAACTTCAGCTGCCGTACAACCGGCTTGAAGACCCAAATCTGCAAATGTTACGTTTCTTACGGTATCAGCACCGGAACCTGACCCTATAACAAGAGCATTTGTACCTGTTGTATTGACTGCAATCTGATTAGAATAAGCAGCAGTTCCTGCACCATTCAAACCGACTACATCATAATTGATTCCGTTAGTATCTTTTGTTGATCTGATACTTGCCAAACTTAATTGATTAATACCACTGTTAGAAGTATCAAAAGTATACAATCTTCTGTTTGAAATTGAATTATTGTAAGCCGTAGCTACATTCTCAAGTTCTGATGCAAGACGAAGACGCCTTTGACATATTTGTTGAACTCGAAACTCAAGGTCGACTTGCCTTGAGGTCAGCGCAAGGAATCGCGCCTGATTCGATGAAATACCCATAGTTCTTTTACTCCTTTACACTTTTCACTTTTTTACTGCATTTGCAGCATAACCATATTATTTTGTTTTTCGCACGCCACGCTTGCCACTTTTAAAGAAACTCTTTAAATTTCGCTTAAGATTTATACGCAACGTTTTTGACTGTTTAACCTATCTATTTAGTACATAACTAATTTTTCAGTGCTTAAACCTTTTCAGGCTAAACTCTGAGATAAATTCACCATGACGGTTTCTTTTTTTTCGCTGCACCACCTTTCTTGAATTTTAACAAATCCGAGAACAAGTCCCGAAATAGCATATATAACTCCAAATCCATAATTGTCGCTTACCATACTTAAAGCATAATTATCGATTTTTTCGCATTTGGAAATTTCATGAAGTTTTTGTTCTAAAACTTCATTTTTCAAAGTTGAAATACGTTCTTCAATCTTTTTGACCGACATACACATTCGACGTTTTCTCCTTAGATTTTTTTTAACCAACGCTTCACATTTTGCTTATCGGTATAGTTTTTTTATAACTTTAATTTTTTATAGGATTTGTTAAGTTTTTGTTACAAAAAAGAGTTTAAAATAGCAATTTCCTAATGAATATATACTTTATATATACAAGAGAGATAAATTTACCCCATATTAAACAAAAGAGTAGAAATTAGAGAGACAAAATTATGCGTACAGAGAATGGAGCTGCGGCATCGATTACCGCATCCGCACAGAATACATCGCAAAAAATTCAAGCTATAAAACCAATAGCACAACAAAATACTACTTTTGCAGAAAGAACCAAAGGTAATGTTTTTGAGCAAGCTTTAGGCAATTTTACTGAACTTACAATGGCAGGGAAAATACCTCCCAATAATAGCAAAATGCCACAAAACAATCGTCATTCAAAAAATATCGGAAGTCTTTTAAACGGAAGTTTCGGAAGTCTAACTATGCAAGGTCGAAGTGACAGGCAAGGACTAATGACTAAACCCGATGCAGACATAAAAGACAGAAACATATCTCAAGACCAAACCAAAACAAGCGATGAAATGCTTGCTATGGCAAATAATTTAACAATGAAAGATATGTGGGCAGCCGCTTAAAAAATATTTAAAATTTTCCCACAAAGAACCGCTCCCTGAGCGGTTCTTTCAATGGTAAACATTTGTAAAGATTTTTCATTTACAAATCAATTTTTTTTATGTAGAATCTTTATTTGTAATGTTATAATAGTAGAAGTTACATAAGGAGAGTGCAGGAATTGATTACATCACCACAAGTTAAACCCGAAGAACTTCAAGTAGGAAGTTATTTAGGTAGACACGTTCTAGCAGAATTTTTTGACTGCGATCCTAATATTTTAAATAACGTAGAATTAGTTGAAAAATTTATGACAGAAGCAGCGGTAGAATGCGGCGCAACTGTTGTAGAAAAATGCTTCCACATGTTTAGTCCGCATGGTGTTAGTGGCGTTGTAATTATTTCGGAGTCACATCTTGCGATTCACACATGGCCTGAATTGGGTTATGCAGCTGTTGATTTATTCACATGCGGTGAAAGCTGTGACCCTAAAGTAGCTTATCAATTCTTGAAAAAATTGTTCCGTTCAGGAAACAGCAATTTTTCAGAATTAAAAAGAGGAATGATAAGTAACCTTGAAGTGGTTAAAAAATCATTCGAAATCAAATACCAAGAATCGTAAAAATTTCATATAAGGAAAAAGCCGTGTGTAATATGGATTTAAAATACACCGAATTGCATGATGACCAATTCGGGATTACAATGCGCGTCAAGGATGTGCTTTATTCAGGAAAGTCTGAATTCCAAACAATTGATATTTTGGATACAGAATTTTTCGGACGAGTACTTTTGCTCGACGGACTTGTTATGACTACCGAAAAAGATGAGGTTTTTTATCATGAAATGATAGCTCATATCCCTATGAACTCTCATCCTGAGCCAAAAGATGTTCTTGTAATCGGTGGCGGTGACGGCGGCACAATAAGAGAAGTTCTTCGTCACAAAACTGTAAAAAGAGCTGTTCTTTGTGAAATTGACGGTGAAGTAATCGAAGTATCTAAAAAATTTCTGCCACAGCTTGCAGGAGCACTTGATGATCCTCGCGTAGATATTCAAGTCAGAGACGGAATTGAATATATTGCTCAAAGTAAAAACGAGTTTGATATTATTTTAATTGACTCAACAGACCCAATGGGTCCCGGCGAAGGTCTTTTTACTGAAGAATTTTATAAAAATGTAAACGCGGCTTTAAAAGACGGCGGTATTATGGTTTGTCAAAGTGAATCACCTTTTGCGGACCAAAAAGAGATAAAAATGATGCAGCCTTTATTGAAAAAAGCTTTCCCGATCGTTAAAACCTATGCAGGTCCTATGCCTACATACCCTGGCGGTTACTGGAGTTGGACATTCTGTTCAAATACAGTAAATCCGCTTGAATTTATCAATGAAGCACGCGCCAATGAAATTGCCAAAAACTCAAAACTTTATAACAAAGATTTGCACAAAGCAGTTTTTGCCCTCCCCAATTTTGTAAAAGAATTGGTAGGTGAGTAAAATGCTTAAGTCGTCTTTTTTGTCAAAAAGCTGGCTTGAAGCATCTGATAATTTTGAAGCATCTAAAGTTATTTTGGTAGGTATACCTTATGACGGAACTTGTTCATTCACCCCGGGAACGCGCTTTGGTCCTGAACAAATCAGACTTGCCTCAAAGGGATTAGAAGAATATTCTGCTTATCAAGATAAATCTTTAGAAGATGTTGATTTTTATGATGCGGGCGAACTTGATCTACCTTTCGGCGATAGAGACGAAGTTTTGCGCCTTATCAAAGAATGTGCTCAAGATGTAATTTCACAAAACAAAACATATCTAGGAATCGGAGGAGAGCATCTTGTAACATTACCCGCACTTGAAGCATATTACGAAAAATACCCTGATATCAAACTTATTCATTTTGATGCTCATGCTGATTTGCGTGAAGAATACCTCGGACAAAAGCTCTCTCATGCCACAGTAATAAGGAGAATTTCAGATATTATCGGGCTCGACAATATAGTCCAAGTCGGGCTTCGCTCGGGCACAAAAGAAGAATTCGAACTTATAAAAAAACATGATACTTTAGCTCGAGGAGTGGGTGATTTCCAGAAAAAAATCGAAAAATTCGGCAATGCACCTGTGTTCTTAACAATCGACCTTGATGTCCTTGACCCTTCCATTATGTCAGGAACAGGCACTCAAGAAGCAGGTGGGCTTTTTTATAATGAATTTTTGGAATATTTTATGTCAATGAAATACCTCAACATAGTAGCATCCGATGTTGTTGAACTTTCTCCTAATTTAGACCAAAGCGGAGTTTCCACAGCTACCGCTGCGAAAATCATTAGAGAATTGATTTTGAGATTAAACTAAACTTCTTCAGGTTCCGGCAAGTATTTTACCAAAAACGAACAAATAAAAGGTATTGCACTTATTATAAGAAGCATATTCATAATACCTATATGCTGTGCCGCAAAACTTATGGGAGTGAACAAAACCCCGATTGTTCCCCAGCTAAATCCGCCTATATAACCAGAAATCATACTTTTGTGCTCCCGAGCAGTATTTTGAGCAAGTGTCATATTTACAGAAGTAGAAAGCATTGAAACAATTCCAACCAAAACAAAAATGACAAAAGAAGCAGGTACAAAAGCCTTATAAGTCAAAGTATAAGCGATAGTAAGAGGCAAAGCACTCATCATAGTAATATAGAAAACTCGTTTTGTACCAATTTTATGTTCAAGGCGAGAACTGTAATAAGTCGCTATTCCTCCCAAAAAAGAAAAGGAAAACAATGCAAATCCAATTTGCGAAACATCATAACCAAGTCCTTTCCACAAAAACGGCAAAAATATGAAATATGATTGAATAGTAAGTGATTTGAGCATCGAAATTATTATCAAAATCAAAAGAGTTTTATTTGTAAAAATAAATTTTGTGACTTTCCAAAATGACTCTTTAGGGCGTTCTTTTATCGGCAAAGCGGAAAGACGCGGCACAAATTTGTAGACACAAATTGCCGCTATAATACCTGTTATTGAAGTAAAAGGCAATGCCTCCAATGAAAACACATGTGCCACAGTAGATGAAATCAAAGGACCGATAGAATATCCAAGTGTTCCGGCAGCGATAAACAGAGCCATACTTTTAGAAATTTCACGCGTACTGAAATAATTTATCATCCCTGTAGCTTGTGGATGAAAGAAACCGTTTCCTATACTTCCTAAAACCAAAAATGCTACAAGCTGAAGATAACTTGTGGCAATCCCTGTCATAGAAAGAAAAATACAGGAAAGAACCATTCCCCAAAAAACAAAAAACCTCTTTTTCATTCTATCCGCAACAAAACCATAAATAGGCTGTGACATTGAAGATAAAATATGTGAAATACTAATAACACTTGCCGCCATAGTAAGATTTATACCGATTTTATAGGCAATAAAAGGCAAAACAGGAGTAATAAAACTTGAATACGAATCAACGACAAAATGCCCAAAAGTCAGACATTTCAAAGCTTGTTTATTTTTGTTTTCATCAAAATCATTATTCATTCTAAAATTCCAAATACGTTGTATAATTATTATATTATCAATAGTTACAAAAGGACAAAAAATGCAGGAAAAACATATACGTCCCTGGGGTTACTATACCAATCTTCAATCTGGAGAATGTTTTTTAGTAAAATGTATAGTGGTACACCCAAAAAGCAAGCTAAGCGTGCAATATCATCATCACAGAAAAGAACACTGGGTTGTTTTGGAAGGGAAAGCTGTTGTTGTAAAAGGTGACAATATTTTAACCCTTGAAATCGGCGAATACGTAGATATAGATATAAAAGAAATACATTCGCTGCAAAATCCCTATGATGAAACTCTTAAAGTTTTAGAAATTCAACGAGGCTGTATATTAGACGAAAATGACATTGTACGTATAGAAGACATTTACGGGAGAACTGACGCCTGAATCTGTTTTTGATAAAATAGATAAAATAAACTTGTGAGTGAGGTAAAAATGAATAAAGAAGAACAAAAACAAGAATTATTAAAATTATATGAATTACCAATTGAAGAATTAATAGAACTTTCAGACAAAGTAACAAAAGAAAATTTTGCAGGAGATGTTGAGTTTTGCAGTATAATCAGTGCAAAAACGGGGCAATGCAAAGAAAATTGTAAATATTGTTCACAAAGTGCCCACAATAAAGCCAAAATTCATACGCATCCACTTTTAAGTATAGAAGAAGTAAAAAAAG
Organism: Cyanobacteria bacterium OH_PDB_112; assembly: GCA_023457295.1. Taxonomy (GTDB): domain Bacteria; phylum Cyanobacteriota; class Vampirovibrionia; order Gastranaerophilales; family CAJFVJ01; genus JAEWLZ01. The sequence continues at coordinate 17,200 of JAEWLZ010000320.1, read as the reverse complement.
CCGCAATTGACGCAAAGCAAAATGGTGCGACACGCTTTTGTATCGTAACTTCCGGCAGAGTCCCCGAAGGCGAAGACTTTGAAAAAATTCTTGAAATGGTAAGAGAAGTGGCTGCAATAGATGGGCTTCACTCTTGCTGTTCTTTAGGAATAATCTCGGAAGAACAGGCAAAAAGCCTTAAAGAAGCAGGCGTGGAAAGATTCAATCACAACATTAATACCTCAGAATCTTTTCATGAAAATATCTGCACAACTCACGATTTTAAAGACAGAGTTAACACCGTAAAACTTGTACAAAAATACGGCATAGAAGCTTGCTGCGGTGTAATTATCGGCATGGGCGAAACCCGTGAACAACGAGTTGAGATGGCACTTGAACTTCAAGGCTTGAATCCGACATCAGTGCCTATAAATATATTGAATCCGATAGAAGGTACACCTCTTGAAAATGCGCATAACGAAATTGATGAAGAAGAAGTTCTCCGTACAATTTGTATTTTTCGGATAGCACTTCCAAAAACACTTTTGCGCTATGCGGGAGGACGCAGTACAAGATTTTCTAAAGAATACCAAAAACTCGGAATAAAAGCAGGAATTAATGCGCTTCTAGTCGGAAACTATCTCACTACAACAGGTATAAGTCCCGATGAAGACAAAGAACTTGTCACGCAAGCGGGACTAAATATCGCAAAAGATATTTAAAAAACCTTCTCGATAACTCCGCCGCCTAAGAGAACATCGTCTTGATAAATTACAACTGATTGACCAATTGTGATTGATTTTTGCAAGTCCAAAAATTCAACATAAATATCTTTACCTTCAGGACGAACTATAACCTCAACAGGTGTTTGTGCTGAGCGAATTTTGGCAGTTGCCTTTATTTCTTCATTCAATTCAGAAATAGAAACCCAGTTAAGATTTTGCGCAATAAGACCTTTTTTGAAAGTATCATCTTCTTCACCGACTATGACTTCATTTTTTTCTTTATCTAATGCCAAAACATAAAGCGGCTTAGGTGCGGCTATACCGATACCTTTTCTTTGTCCTACGGTATAATTCCAAATGCCTTTGTGTTTGCCCAAAATATTGCCGTTTTTGTCGACAATATTACCTTCTTTTTCTTCGACACCCAAAAGTTCATTATAATCCCCACCATAAAAATCCTGACTATCAGGTTTATCATGAACCTCAAGCCCACGGCTTTTAGCTATTTCACGAATTTCTTCTTTCGTGTAATCTCCGAGAGGGAAAATTATGTTTTCAAGCTGGTCTTGTCTCAGGCGATAAATAAAATAAGACTGGTCTTTTTTTGAATTTATACCCTTTTTAATCATATATCTTTGCAATGAATCGTCATAATCTATACGAGCATAATGCCCTGTTGCGAACTTATCAAATTCAAGCCCTGATTGTCTTGCGACAAAAGGTAAGACATCAAATTTAATCAAGCTGTTGCATCGAATACAAGGATTTGGCGTGCGTCCTGCGAGATACTCTTCTTTAAAATTTTCAAGAACAATTTTTTCATACTGTTCAACACAATCAAAAACATGATACGGAATCCCGATTTCTTCGGCAATTTTACGCGCCGCTTCTATGTCTTCTTTTTCATTAGGTCCATAGCAAGCATCTTTACACGCATTTTGAGGGTCGACTAAAAAATCTCCCTTACCCCAAATTGACATGGTAGCACCGATAACCTCATGTCCTTGCTCTTTTAACAAAAGAGCTGCAACTGAAGAATCCACACCACCGCTAAGTCCTACTAAAATTTTCATTTTTTCCTCTAATTCGCCGAAAGAGTTAGCCTCCTCCGAAAAAACCTACCAATTCAAAATTATCGTTCTCTTTTACAGACGTTGCAGCATAATCTTCTTTGGCTACAATTTGAAGATTTTGCTCCACAACAAACATCGTACCTGTTACCTCGAGCTCTTTCAATAATTCATCAACGGTAATATCAGCAAAAACTTCTTTTTGTTTTCCGTTAACAGTAATTTTGATTTTACTCATATTTTTAAACCTTTAAATCTTCTTACTCATATTAACTTATAAAACAGTTGTTGCGTCAAGTTATACAACTTTTGAAAGGAATTTACTTTGCAAATAATTCATAATTTTCTTTTCAAACTTTATGCCGTACAAATTATTTATCTCACGAATAAAATAACATGGACTCGTAATATTTATCTCTATTATTTTTTCTTCCAACAAATCAAGCCCTGCCATACAAATACCCATAGAGTTAAGTTTTTGGGCTACAATTGTGCAAAATTCTCTTTCGTAATCAGTCAAAACAGCTTTTTTTAAATAATTATCGCTATGTTGGGAAAATTTGAAATCATTAGCCAAAGGGGCTTTAATAATACACTCTTCAAGAACGTCATCACCTAAAGTTAAAACTCTTTTATCACCAAACTTGGCACTTTCTAAAAATTCTTGAACCATAACCGGTGTATTTCCGTCATTTGTTGCGGTTTTTATAATCGTGTTAAGGTTCATATCATTTTTATCCAAAATAAAAACGCCACTGCCAAAACATCTGTTTAACGGCTTTATAACTGCTTTTGAACAGACTTTAAGAAATTCCTTTATAACAAGAGTATCCGCGGTTATTATATTTTTAGGAACAAATTCAGGAAAATAATTAATATGAAATTTTTCGTTAAAACTACGAATAGAACAAGGATTATTTATAAGAGCAACCTTTAATTCATCTACAAAATCAAAAACATGCGTGGCAAAAATATAGTTTTCGTCAACAGGCGGGTCAGGACGAAACATTACCATATCAAAGTTTTCAATTAGTTTTTTTGAATGAGTTTTCTCATAGAAAATATTTCCGTCTTTTACAAAACAATTAAAGCAAAGCGCAAATGCCTGCGAATCTTGCACAAGCAACTTATCAATAGTAGAAATAAAAACCTTATCACCTGCATCCAAAAACTCTTTTATAAGCCAAAAATTGGTTACAAGGTCATTAAATTCAAAATATTTAAACTCAATTTTGTCGATAATAAATAAAACTTTTCGCATAAAAAGATTTTAACACTAAAATTTTTTGTGAGAATTAGCCTTCGTTAAACAAATCGTACATATTTTTGTAAGTATAATCGATAAGATTTTGGTTATAAAGACTGTTTACGCCTGTCAATCCTTGATATACATTGCCTATACTGGAAACGTTTCCGCCTGTATTGATACGCAATAGATTTTGCATTGCAGTCAACTGCAAGTTATAGAATTTTTCTATAATCTTATCGGTTTTTTCTTGCATAAGCTGTTTTTTAGCAAGCTCCACTTTTGCTTTTGCTTCATCTATATTTCTTATATTTCCTGTTGCGGTATTCATTGTAGTTTTTTGGCTAGTTTTGTTTGATAATGCATTTTGAGCAACAATAACTTCACCATCTAATTGTGCTTTTTTGATTCCCATATAATTAAGTGTTTCTTCTAGCGCATCCAAAGTCCCTCTTGAGCCATCAAGTCTTGTCAAATTAAAATTAAGTCTTCCTGCCAAATCAAGACTCATATCTTTAACGTTTAAGTTTCTGTTATCACCAAGATAAATATTGAATCCTGAATTAACTTCATTTACAGATGATGTCAAAACCCCGGCAAAGGAAATATTAAGAGTTTTTCCATAAATAGCAGAAGACATTAAATCCATTTGCCATGTTGCGCCGTTGTCATTTGTATAAAGCACAAAATCTTTACCTTCGGTAAATCTGCTGTTTGGATCAGCATTATCCGCAACAGTAATATCTGAAATATATCTGCCTGCAAGTCCTGCAAGAGTAAGTGTAGCAACAAGAGGTCTTTTGCCCGCATCATAACCAACAGGAGCAGAAGCAGGTGTTGCAATAGTAAATGAACCTGTTGAAGTTAATGCTGTATTGAGTCTTATATCATTAGTCACATAAGAATCATAAGTTCTAAAAGTATATTTGGTTTCATCCGACAATGTATCCAAATTATCGGGGTCTATTTCGTCACTACCTTCATATTTTGGATTACGCAAAGTTGGTCTTGATGTTGTAAAATCCCAAACAGTAGTACTATTCCAAGTTGTCATCGGTGCATCTTTTGCCAGAATTTGAGCAGTGCCAAGTATAGTTACTCCATCAGATGTATAGTTAGCGTTTGCTTTGCCGAATGAATAAAAACTATTTGATACAGTGCCTGCATTATTTCCGATTAAATAACCCACCTGATTGTTATAATCAAGGCTTTGGCTCTCCCACTCATAAATAGGCTGTCCTGAAACAGGATGTGGAGCAGTCAAACTTGTATTTAATTTGTAATAATTATTTATAGTATTAACAGTACCTGAACCTGCATTAAAATTAGAAAAACTTGTTCTGTCTTCGGCAGTTTCAAATGCATAAGACCCAGCGTTTACACCTGCTCCTATTGTCAATAAATAAGAATATCCGTCTGTGACATTTGGTCTATAATCCAAGCCCACATCACCGTCTAAAGGAGTAGTATTTGCGGTTATACCATAGACTTTAGTAACTGTTTCAGTTATTTTCCAATCTTGCCATTGGTTTGTAGCAGTATCATATCTGTAATATCTATCTATCGGAGCATATTTATTTACACCGGGGAGAGCTGATTCAGTCAAATCATTTATGAAAGTATCTCTCTCTGCGATACTTTTAAATGCGTAGAAAACTCCGGCATTGTTATATATTGTCGCAAAATCTTCATTATCAGGTCTACCCATAACAAATGATGCGGTATTATTATAAGCACGATTGTAAGTTATAGGATTAGCGACAGATCTATAAGCATCCCAATCATGCGTACCGCCATTATATTGGTAAAACATATCTATTGCGCCAACTGGACTTCCGCCATTGTATAAAGCCATATCAGCAGCATTTAAAAATGCTGTACTGCCGCTTACCCAGTCATATCCTTCTTTATTAGGCCTACCGGCGATATTAGTATTTGTATTATTTACAGTATAAGTCGGATTACCGCTAGCCAATCTGTATTGCTGCCAAGTGTTAAGACCTGTTTTTTGATAATAAGTAATATCAACTTGACTATTCAAAGTACCATAAGTACCGGGGTCATGATATTTTTGGAAATTATCTCTGTCAGCTTCAGTTTCAAAAGCAAAATCTATATTACCTGAATCTCTCCAAACAACTTCAAAGCCCTGAGTATTAGGTGAACCTGCGTGATTTCCACCACCAAAAGGAACATTAAGATTATAGTTTGTAGTTGTGGTTGTACTTTTGCTTATAACAAATTTATCCCATGTAACACCATCATATTTATAATAACTAAAGCCGTCTTCTATATCGCCGCCCATTCTGAAAACATCAAATTTATTTTTGTCTTCTTGGGATTTGAACATAAACCATCCATCATAAGCCGCTCCTCTGGTAGAACCGGACAAATTCCAAGGATCCCCACCATTAGTCCAAGCTGTATATTGCAAATCATCAGGTCTTGAACTGGCAACACCGCCAGAACTTATAATTAAAGGGTCTGCATTTTTTCTAAGTTCATAAGCTTGGAAAAATCTATCGTTAGTTGCAATTTCAGCATTTGACATAAAATAATATTTTATATCAAATGCATCGGTACTTCCGTTAACATAATTTATAAAAGTTTGCCTATCATTATCAGAATTAAAATAATAAAGGCCCGCACCACTGGCATAAGTTCCGCCATAGTTATACTGCATATTATAATTATTATCATCAGGTTTTATCATACCTGCACCGGTAACAACATCATAAGTATATTGTCTGTATCTTTCTTGCCTATACAGTTCGGCTGTGGGACCAAAGCCACTAGGTTGATAAAAGTTGGTAGAATAAGTATCAATTTCATAACCGCCGGTAGAATTAGTTGCAAGGGCTTCATTATTATACCAGGCACCATTTTGTCCCTGATATTGATATGTTGTATCCATAGGTCTACAATTGACAACTGTTACACCTGTTGTATTATCATCGTATCTGACTCCGAAATCACTTACTTTAAATTCTCTTCTTTCAACTGCGGGATTACCACCCATTGCAGAAACTTCTTGCCAAAATACAAAATTATTGTCCCGCCCTTCTTGAGCATCACCATTTGTCACATAATATTGATAAGCAGCCATATCCATAGCATTCGCAAAATAATAGGTATTTGTCCCATCATTATATCTTGTAGAATACTCGGCCTCAAATTGAGGGATTGAAGCAACAGAAGCACCAGCTACCCAGGAGGATGAAGTAGAACTTGCTACATTGAAATTATAACTATCAAATGATGGAGTAGTCGCAGCATCGTTAAATCTATAATAAGTAAAATCATTCGTAGTCTGAGGACTTGAAAGAACTCCATCTGCGGCATAATCCACATAAGAATCTCTATCCGCCTCATTTGCAAAATAATAGGTATTCGTTCCATCATTGTATACTGTCCCATACTCAGGATCTTGATATGGCACAGATGAAGTTGTTGTATCATCGGTAGAAACCTGATGTCGCGCACGAACATCAAAATTATATTCTTGTACTGCAGTCTCAGCACCATAATCTGTTACCTGATAATAAACAAAATCATTCGTATTGGCACGCAATTCACCAAATGTTTGATAAGTAATAAAAGCATCTCTGTCTTGTTCATTTGCAAAATAATAGGTATTCGTTCCATCATCATATCTTGTGGCATATTCCGGGTTATGATTAACTGAACTACCAATAACAGCCCCATAAGTATTCCAACTCGACGCAAGTTCGTTGTAAATATATCCTTGCCAAAGACCCGATGAAGTTTGTTCATAATAAATATCCATGTTTACTGGCCCACTGATATATCTTTGAATAGCCGCCGCATCTGCAAAAGCCAAAGTTCCGAATAAAAACTGATAACTAGGATCGGCAGGAGTAAGAAATTGGGTAGTTCCAGGAGAAGTTATGTTGCCCTCATAAATGTCAACATTTGTACATAAAGTCCAAGTGCCACCTCCATCATAAGTGTAGTATTCCATACCATTATAAGGATTCTGAGTATCAAATAATGTATTTTCATATGCACTTTTAAACGCATAAAGCTGACCGGATTTGTCAACCAAATAATTAAAAGATGGATCATTAGGTACAGCAGAAGTACTAAATGATGCAGTATTATTAACATGGTAAGTAGTATCAATAGTATAAGTATATTGTTTCCAAGTGCCATCACTTTGATAATCATACTCTACCAAGCCATTATATTGATTTCCTGCAATACACAAATCTCTATCACGTTCAGACGCAAAAGCACTTGTAGTCGTCCCCCAAGCTTGAGCTATAACATTATAACTTGAATCAGTAGGGGTCAAACTCAATCTAGACGCAAACCCTCCGTATGAAATATCCACGGGACGTGATGAATCATCGAATGTACTTGCAAATCCTATCCAATCACTGGTAGAAGTATCTGTATTGTCAAAACTTTTCCTATAATAATTAATTGGGTCTGCACCCTGATCAGTACCGTAACCGCTAGTGAAACGATCAGACCAGCGATGATACTCTTCTTCTGATTTAAAAGCATACAAATTATAGTATCCCATTCCAACAAATTGCTTATGGATATAAGAAAAAAGCTGCCCATCAGAATCAACAACATCAGGAATTTGATAACAGGTAATACCTGTAGGTGTAGCGAAATCGTTTACCCAGGTAGTAGTTGTGGTCAATTTTTGCCATGTATGGTCTGTACCGTTTAATACATCTTTAAAGTATACCTCAACAGGAGCGGTTCTATCTACGTAATTATTATATTCTGTTTCATTTTTAAAAGCATAAGTATCACCGTTATAAGACCTAATATAATTATAAGTAGTACCATCTGAAGCTTCAGGAATAGCATAATTGGGAGTCCCTAGATCTACCGGAGCCAAGGCATTATATGGCGTAGGATTTGGCACTACGGAACATTTCTGCCAACTAACTGTGGGACCGTTATTTGCTTTATAATAACATTCGCCTACAACTCCTCTCAAATTTATGCCATCATTGAAATTGTAAGAATCTGTTTCACTTGAAAAAGCAAAAGTATAAGTACCGCTCCATATATTTACAGGTCTTATTATAGAATATATTGAGTTGTCAATCGGTGCGGATTGAACATTAGAAACTGTTTCTCCCGCTGTGTAATTAGTAGTTACGCTTACTGATTTTGTAACTTCATATGCAACCCATGGTGTAGCAGAAACGTCACCTGTGGCTTTTGCGTAATATTTTGCGATTTCTCCTATGGGAGTCCCGCCGTTAAATTTATCCAAATCTTCCTGACTTGCAAAAGCATAAGTACCTCCGGCATATGAAGTCAAATAAGTATAATGCTCATTGATATCTTGAGGATCGTCAGCAGTGGTTACACCCGCGATAACTTGAGGACTGAATGAAGCTGTCTGATTCCAACTATGCCAAGTACCATCAGCGTTTTCAGTATAAAAAAGAGATATTGAACCATTATTACTTGCATAAGCATCTCTATCTTCTACACTTGCAAAAGCATAGTTTGTGCCGGCATTGCTCCATAAAACATTAAAGGTGCCATTTGGAGTAACAGGCATATTATCAATAGAAGCCCCGACTCCTACCTGTATAGAGTAAGTTTGGGCATTAGGCGTAATTGTGAGATTTTGCAAATACCATCTGTCATTTGCAGCATCTAATCTGTAAAACTTATCAACACTATTTGTTGCAGTACCGGAATTGGTTGAATAAGCTTGAAAATTATTATAATCTTCTTCTGTTTTGAAAGCATAAGTTCCTGCATTTGCCCCTGTTACTGCTCTTATTATGCTGTAATCTATACCATCAGCATCTATAGGAACTCCAACCAACGGAGGGTCAGTTAATACTGTTTGAGTATATTGATATCTTTCAGTTGATTGTAATTTTCTTCCGTTCCAAACATTTCCTGCTGATTTTTCATAAAAAAGAGCTATGTCACTTGGCGCAGAACCTGTTGTATCAAAAATTCTGAATTTATCAAAATCTTCAACACTATTAAAAGCAAATATAGTGCCTGCTCCCGCAAAATTTGTAGCAGTATAGGTGATTGAAAAATCATCATTAGGTCTTTGATCCATACCTTGAACAATTTCACCTGTTGCAACCACCTGAAATTGAGTTATATCAAAAACAGCAGTAGAATCCACAACTTTTGATAATGAATAAGAATTGGAAACATTACCCGCATTATTTCCGACAAGCCCTGCCGTACTTATTTCACCTGTAACAGTTCCAAGAGTATATGTATTTGTTATAGTTCCGTTAGCAGTTAATGAACCCACAAGTCCGCCAACTGATGTTTGACCGGTAACAGAACCTCTTGCATAAGATTCTGATATTGAAGCCGCCGCGGATGTTCCTGCTAGACCAACCAAACCACCTATATTAACGCTGCCTGAAACATCAACATTAGCGAATGTTCTAGAAATTGTTCCGCCGTCAAGATTTCCTACCAAGCCGCCCATAGCATAACTTAAAGAATCTCCAGATACTTGACCGGAAACAAAAGAATTTGTAATTGTACCTGATGCGCCATTCCAACCGACCAAGCCACCGACTTGACCATTACCCTTAACATTTGTATCAACAACAGCAACATTGTCAATTACACCTCCGGTATTTCTACCGGCTAAAGAACCGACCCAAAGGTCACCTTTTATAACGAAATCTGAAAGGATTACATTCTGAACTCTGGATGCCGCACCCAAATTTTCAAAAAGTCCGATATTATCATTTGTTGTCGAATTAATTTGCAAATTAGAAATAGCATAGCCGTTACCTTCCAAAGTTCCTTGGAAAGTACCGGTGATTAAAGCCTTGTCTTTAACTCCTAATGAAGATAAATCAATGTTATCAAGCAAAATAAATGTTTTGCCTACTGTCGTTCCATTCAAAGCACTTACTAATTGCTGAGCATTTTCAATCGTAGTAACATTACTGCTATTAACTGTTATAGGAGCATGAGTTCCAATATTATTAAGAGTAGGAGAAGCACCTGCCGTATTCCAAACATCTATTTTATCCCAGTTTAATGTAACAGTATTAAAAGTCGCTGAATGGCTGCTTATATCCGCAGTTGATATCCCTGCATAATTTGTCCAATTTGCAGCATCCGCAGCAGGACCAAATCCACCCGCATATCTTGTTGAATCATAAAAACAGTTACTTATGCTTCCTACGGAAACACCTGCCTGTCCATTAGAACCATAAAATCCGCCTACACCCCAACCACCTGAAACAGAATTTTGGGCGTAACAATTTGAAATAGAAGAATTTGATCTTATATCTCCTGAAAAACCTCCAACTGTACCAATTGCACCTGTTACGTTACCTGTCGCATAGCTGTTTGTAACACTGCTTGAGCCAAGCATACCTGATATGCCACCGGTATAGTTAAAAGAATTGGTAACTGTTGAACTTGAACGATTACTATCCATGGTAGAACTAAGGATAACACCAGCTAAGCCGCCTACCATTCTGTCAAGATGAGAACCTGCGTAATAATAATTAGCTGTTTGCGCACTAGCCTGATTACAAGTGACAGATCCTGATGAAGCAGAATTTTTTATTGTACTAGCAGCAACAAACCCTGCAAGACCACCCAAATCCCAGGCACCTGTAACAGTAGCATTTGCGGAAGAATCAGAAATTGTTGCATTACTAACAAATCCGACTAAACCGCCAAGACCTTTACTGTCTGTACCACCTGATATAGTAGCACTTGCAACGCTAACATTTGCAATATTTGCACCATTTTCAACTATACCTGCTAAAGCACCTGCACGGTGAACATTTCCTGCAACAGAAATATTTATATTGCTCAAATTTAAATTTGATACTGCGCCCAAAACGGTATCGAATAAACCTACACCCGGTCCATTAGTGCTAGAATCACATACAAAATAAGACTTGTCTGCATCAACTGAGACTTCGGTGTTATTGATAGTCAAATTCGAAATAGTATGACCATTACCGTCAAAAGTACCTGTAAAATCCCCTTGAAAAAGAGCTTTACCGCTAGTGTCGTAGCCTGTCAAATCTATATCGGTATCAAGTACATAGTTTTTATCGAGTCCTAATCCTAATGTCATTCCTGATACAACAGCCAAAAACTGAGCCTTAGATGCAATATGAATTGAATTAAAAGAAATTATTGTACCATCATCATTTACAAGAGCAATTTCTCCGTTAATATCAATTTTATTATAACGACTTACATCATTTGTTAAGTATTCTGAATAATCTTTTCCTCTGTCGGAAATAACAGTAGCCGTAGTTACTATTACATCCTCTTTTGATGTAATTGCAAACATATGTTCATTTACAAGACCTACCGAATTTGAGTTGTTAAAAACCTGAATACCATTGAAAGTCGTACCTGTTTCAATGTTTTTTATTGTATTAATACTAGCAGTTATCTGATTTTGAAAGTCTGCTATCTGAATAGAATCATAATTACCTGTTAAAGCCTTATCCGCAAGAGTTTTAATTTTGTTTAACTCTGTAATTATATCGCTGTAAGCTTTTTGAGCGACCTGAAGATATGTCAAACCATTTTGAGCATTTGTTTCTGTCGCAGCATTTTCTAATGCCTCAAAGTTCAATGCCTCTGAAACATAAATGTTTGCAGGATCATCCGCCGCAGAATTTATTTTCAAACCTGTTTCTAACTGCTTCAAGAGAGTATTAATCTCTTGCTGAGACGTATTGACTGTATTATATAGAATTCCCTGATATAAAGGATCTAGACTAGACAACGATATTTCTCCTGACTGTTAAATGCTTAATCCGTAAGCTTCGTTTCTTTATTTATTATACCTAAGTGGGCAAATTTTTAAACAAAAGTTTGTAAAAATTGTTAAAAAAACTTAACAATTCGTTACAAACTTTGTTACAATACTTAATTTAAATTTTATTATTTTAAAATATTATTTTTCAGCATTTGCTAATTGGTCATTCGAACCGAATAGTCCATTTTTATTGAAATAATATTCTAAAAGTGATTTGCCTTCTGATGGTTTTATTCCTGAAAAATTTTGTAAATCTTTATCATTTTCGGGCAGTTTACCTGTCGTTCTTATATAATCACTTCTCATTTTATAAAATTCTTTAGCGGCAGCTACATATGTGGCATCATCTTTTTTATCTTCTGTTGCTCTTACTTTAGATGAAAAATCTATTCTTATTTTACTCAAGTCCTTCAAATATTTCTCAGAACTAGAACCAACAGGACAATGATATTTTTTATCATCAACTATTACTGTAAAAGGTCCACCCATAAATTTTCTCCTCTATTTCTCAATAAAACAATAAATCTTATACTCTTTTAATAAAAAAACAACCAAGACCCAAAAATTGCTTAAAAAAATAAAACTCAAATAAGCAAAACTGCTGAAATCTTTTAAAAAATAAGGTTTCAGATACACTTAAAATTTCGTTACAAAGTATTTAAAATTAATATACTTTCAAAAATACTAAGCCCAAAATTAAGCTAAATAAAAATGTCACCAACTGCAAATTTGAATAAAAATTAAGTTTTTCATAAGTAACTTTTTTACCTATAACAAAAGGCAAAAATACAAAAACAAGCAAAATTACAGGCAAAAATTTGTGTGCAACAATTGATGAAATCACAACAACAAATACAGACAAAAAATACAATACAAACATAATACCTAAAAGCAAAGCATAGCCGGCTGTCAAATTAGGATTACTTTTTATTTTAAAAATGAATTTTTTACCCACAAAAAATAAAACTATAAAGACAATATTTATTGCCAAAAAACTAATTAAAGCTAAATTCACCCCAACACCTCTTGCAATTCCGATTTCGCACACAAACTGTTCATAAATTCGATAGATTTATTAAACACAAATTCTTTTTCATTGTCATAAATAACCAAATGATAACTATCTTTAAGTTTAATATATTCTTTTAATTCGGAAGACACATTTTTATAAACAAATTCGGCACTTTTTATGCTTGTAAGGTCATCTTCTGTTGAATGCATAAGCAAAATAGGCGCGATAACCTTTGCCATATTTCTTCTTGTATATTTTGACAATTCCAAAAGCTCATAAATACAAGACATCGGATAATTGTCCAAAGCTACAGTATTTTTTTTCATAAGATTGGCTACTTTACGCCTTGTGGATTCATTTTTTATACCATAAGGCTCTCTTTCAGGGAAAGTATAATAATACCTTATAATAGTATGAAGTCCGATGCCAATCATCAAATCGTAGTACCAAGGAATTGTCCAGCCATCAAGAAAAAGAGTAGTTGAAAGTCCTATAACTCCGGTAACATCCTTATATGTCTGTGCCAAATTCAGAGCTATAACAGCTCCAAGACAAAGTCCCCCAAGAAAAAACTCATTATAATTATTTCTCAAAGATTCATATTTTTCATTTGAAAAATTGACCCAATCTTGCCATTTCACAGATTCTATACGTTGTTCATGATCACCATGCCCGGGTAAACAATAAGCAAAAACATCAAAACCTTGATTATGCAAATGCTTCGCATATTTGCGCAATTCAAATGGACTTCCTGTCATTCCGTGAAATAATAATATAGCTTTTTTAGGTTTTTCCGAATGTTTTAGTTCAAAATCAAATGCCGACCCCAAAATTAAAACCTCGCAAATAACTGGTCTATAAGGTCTATCGCCATATCAATTTCTTCATTGGTAATAGTAACTGCAGGAACAAGCGTAATTACGTTTTTGTAATATCCGCCATTATTTAGAACTATACCGCATTTTTCACCTTTATAAGTCAAATCTCCTTTTAGACCTTCATCTATGATAGAATCACAAAGTTTTTTGCTAGGCGTAAATCCGTCTTCTTCTGTACATTCTATTCTCAAAGCAAGCCCAAGACCATCGACATTACCGATTTTTTTGTATTTATTTTCTAAATGTTTTAAACCTTCAAGGAATTTTTTGCCTTTTTCAGTAATAGAAGTTTCAAAATCGTCTTCTTCAAAAATACTCATAACTTCATAGCCGGCTCTTGTTCCAATTGGGTTTGAAGAATAAGTAGAGTGGGTTCTGCCGGCAGGCCAAATTTCAGGGTTAATCATTTCTTCTTTTGCCCAAAGCCCGCCAAGAGGATTTAAGCCATTTGTCATTGATTTTCCGAATGTAATTACATCGGGTTCAACACCGAAATGTTCAATAGACCATAATTTACCCGTACGATAGAATCCCATTTGAATTTCATCTACAACAAATAAAATACCGTACTTATCAAGAACTTTTTTAAGTTCTTTAAAATAACCCATAGGAGGAACAATATAACCGCCTGTTCCTTGCAAAGGTTCTGCAATAAAAGCGACATATTCACATTTTCCGTTTGCAGGGTCATAGAAAGATTTGTACTCACTGTCAAAATTCTTTTCAAACTGTTTTACACAGTAAAAATTGCAGTCTTCACATTTTTTGCCGTAATGGCATCTGTAGCAATAAGGAAACGGAACAAAATGTGCTCTGTCACCAAAGTGTCCATAATTTTCACGATAACGGAAACTTGATGTGATAGCTGAAGTTCCGATTGTACGACCGTGATAACCACCCATAAAAGCAAACATAAGGTTTTTGCCGGTAAAGTTTCTTACCAATTTCAAAGCATCTTCATTAGCCTGAGCACCACCTACGTTGAAGTGAACACGACCTTTTCTGCCAAATCTTTTTTCATTTGCTGTTGCTATTTTTTCAGAAAGCAAAACTTTATAATCGTATAAAAAGCGTGATGCTATTTGAGGCATAGTATTAATTTGGTCAACAACGGCATCTGCAATACGTTTATTTTTATAGCCTAAATTACATGAAGCATACCACATTTGCAAATCCAAAAAAGGAGTTTCTTCCGAATCATACATAAATGAACCATCACAATCTCTAAAGATTTTCGGCGTTTCGGAATAATGTACTGTATCGCCGTATGAACAATATTTACTGTCCAAATCTCTAATTTCTGCATCAGTTATTGATGTAATTAAGTTTTGCATTTATCTCTCCTTTTTTCGCAAAATAGGCTAAAACATCCTCAAATGTTTGATAATCATAGTAGTCTATTTTTGCTTCATCACAATGTTTTTTCAGACTTTTCTTAGCAAACAAAGTACCTGCTTTTTTTGCCACACAAACATCTGAAAGTCCGTCACCTATATAACAAAAATCTTTTATTCTTGTGGTAGAACACTTACAAACCCCAGAACCGTTCTTACAGTAAGGATTACCATAGTTAAATTCCAAGCTCAATCTATTGTCCTTAAATATTAAAGTATTGGCATAATATTTTATGCCTTTTAGATTATGCTTCCTTAAAGTTTCTTTTATAAACAAATCAAAACCGTCACTAACAATAACAAGTTCTGAATTTTTGCTTTGAACATATTTATAAAAATCAATGAATCCTTCATCTATTTGAATAGAATCAATATAATCAGCCAAATCCTGCATAGACAATTCGGGAACTAAATTTACCTGCCTCAAAAGACATTCTCTTGAACCGATTTCTCCGCGAATCCACTCTTCTTCGACATCAAGCCATTCTTTATCCGCAAAAAGAGTTAAAAACTTATTTACAGAATCTTCTTTTGTTACAGTCCCATCAAAATCACTATAAACAATACTGCTCAACTCGGGTTTTTTCAAACCCTTTAAAGCTGTCCTCCCTTTAGTGGTGCGATTTTTGTCAGAGACCGGAGATGTCATAACTCCAAAATCGCAGTAAATTACATTTTCTTTTTCCATTACCGATTTTTCCTGTGATTTCTGAAGTCAATCGTAATACAAACATATTTTTTTTTAAACCCAAAAAAAACAGTATTGCAATATTAATTAATATTTGAAACTTAAGCTAAATACAGTAAAGAAACTAAATTCTAAAACAACCGAAATTATCTTTATTTCTTTTTGCGAAATCCCTTTGTCTTAGAGACTTCACGACCGATACTTTTGATTTTGCCGGTTATACACCCCACACATTTTACAGGAGTGTCATTTACACAAATTTTTCCGGGATAAAGTTCATAATATTTACGAAAATCACCTTCTGTCACATTAGGCATAACAATATTAGCTCCGCTTTGAAGAGCAATAAGACGACCATTTGGATTTAATGTTTCCATAGCCGTTGTTGCAGGAATATTTATATCCGGCAAAAGAAGCCTTGTAACCGCCATTACTCTTAATGCCAAGTCAAAATTACCGCCTTCTGCCTGCCCTAAAGGAGTATTTGGATTAGGAATAAAAGGACCAATCCCTATCATATCGGCATCAATTTCTTTAAAAAATAAAATATCATCCGCTAACGATTCAATAGTTTGATTTGGCAACCCTACAAGACAACCGGTACCTACTTCATAACCTAAAGTTTTCAAATCCCTGAGGCATCTAACCCTATTATCAAAATCCATACCGGGATGCAAACTTCTATAAAGTTCTTTATCAGTTGTTTCGATACGAATCAAAAATCTGTCAGCTCCTGCTTCACGATAAGCCTTGTATTCTTCAAGAGTTTTCTCCCCTATTCCAAGAGTAATAGCCATATCAAGTTTCTTTATTTCTGTCAAAATGTATGTCATTTTCTCAACAGTATAATAAGGGTCTTCTCCTGATTGAAGTACAACTGTTTGATAGCCATAACTTTTAGCTTTTTTGGCAAGTTCGATTATATTTTCCGGTTCTATTCTATACCTTACACATTCTTTATTATCTCTTCTTATACCGCAATACATGCAATTTTGCTTGCAATAATCCGAAAATTCTATTAAACCTCGAAGATGAACTTCATCTCCGACGTTTTCTTTGCGTACTTTATCAGCAAGCTTAAAAAGACTATCATCGGTAGTTTTTAATAACTCTATAATTTTTTCTCTAGTAAGTTTCATAAAAATATTCTAAACCAAAAAACTATCTTTATACTAAAAATTAAACTTTTTTTAATACATTACCTTATATAGAACTTTTTATGTATAATAAATTGAACAAAGACAAGTATTTCGGAGTTTTATAATGAATTTTCTTTTTAGGTTTTTAATAGCACGAATTTATAAAGTTTTTTTGGCATCAAATACAAAATTTTTACCATTAGAACTCACCAATAAAAATTGCCTTTGCCTTGCTCCTCATGCAGACGATGAAAGCATAGGATTAGGAGGGGCTTTGC
>JAEWLZ010000319.1 GCA_023457295.1 Cyanobacteria bacterium OH_PDB_112 | reverse complement strand
ATACTGTTGAAGCCAGTCCTCTGTCTGATAAGGAAGCTGCTGCCAGGAGTTAATCGAGTCTTTCTGATTTTGAAGTTGATTCTGGTATTGTGTAAACGTATTTTTCCGCATTTGCTCAATTGCACGCTGGATCCGTGCCAGGCTCGGATCCTGGTACGTCGTTGTCGGATTGTATTTAATTTCAGTCGCCATATTATCCCCTCGTTTGTCTTGTATTCAGCATAGTCGCCATCGCCTGGGCAAAGTATAGTTCCCAGCCCCCGGATATCTGCTCCATTGTCTGGAGTTCCACCTCGATCATCTGGCCGTCGGCACGCATGACACAACTGTTTTGTGCCGAAGTATTTCGTCCCTGATTCTTTAGAGTGATCGTCCCGCCTGAATCCGCAGAGGTATTCTGAATCATGTCGCTGTACGTGATCACCCTAATAGGCATTTCTGCATCCGTTGCCAGAGTCCGGCCCATCAGTGTGATGGACTGTGTCAATTTTCGTTGGAATGGATCAGAGCCGATAATCGGGGGGAAACGAACAGCGAACGGAATAATTCCCGTCATCAACTTATCCCCCGATGATAAGGTCAGAGCCGCTCCATCGTGTGTCAAAACCGTCCCGGATTGTCCGACTATCAGCCGGGTTTCACCAGCTGAAACCCCTGTAATTACTCTGACCACCGTCCCAATACTGTTAGCCATAGGACCATAGGTTGTTTCGTCCAATGTGAAAGTCTTTGCCACTGAGTTGTACTGACAACCCGTTCCTTCGGAGATGGTCAGATCGGCTCTGACTCCGTGGCTGGTTCCTTCCCCCTCGTACCAGATCGGCTTGACCGGCAATCCCTGTTCCGTATCCAGTAATGTGTAGGTTCGTAGTGTGTCGTCTTCTTCTTCCAGACCTGTACTGCAAAAGATCCATTTACCGGGATGGTCCTCCAATAAGGCCCACCGGACCTGGGATGCTGAGTTGATCCAACAGACCGCACATTCTGTACCCTCTTTGTCCTGGGCATACAGAAATTGGTGGATCGGATCCCAGGCCAATACCAGAGACTTCCCGTTTACCCATGTCTTGATCGCTTTGCCGATCTCGAACGGCGTATCCCCGGCTGTGATGAACAGGCCATCGGGAGCCTGGAATACAACACCAAGCGGTGTCGAGATCATCGCATCCTGTGATAAGGCTCCACGTCCCTGAATCTGATCCGACAAGACTAACTTGGATCCTAAACGTTGAAGCCTGTAGATGCACCTTTGGGTAAAGATCAGCATGTAATCGCCGACCTGAGCACCCCCGATGATCGGGTCCGAGACAGGACCAAGCGTGATCGACCTTGAATAATCAAAACTCTCAGGATCGTCTACATAGGTTGAACTATAGAATATCCTCGCAGGATGTGTGTTTGACCTATAGATTCCTGAGTACGATGAATCCGTCACACCTGAGAGCAATAATAGATCCTGATATCCCCAAACATTGGACCCATTAATCGGAGATTGTCTTACATAGTCATTTGGCATTAACACTCTGTTTAGATCTGAAACAAGATCTAAGTCTGACTGTGTCAGATAGGCGTAAGTTCCGGTATGTGTCCAGTACGTCGTCTCGGAAAGTGGTTGATTCGTGTGGTCGGATTTACACTTGTATAAATCGAAGTACTTATTACTGGCACTCCGTACAATATCGCCAGTCAGATATTCGGCTTCCTCAGACCATACAGGATAGCTGGGTACATCTACTTCCACATCCTTATAGAAGACATCTTCAGCTGCCTGGGTTCTGAATATCTGGACCTTCGTGACCCTGGGGTCTACGATAACATCGGTCAAGCCAACCGCCAGCCGGTTCTTTGCATCGGTTCCACCTGTGTTTGTTGAAATCTGCGGAGAGATACTCGTAAACGTATTGGTATCTTCATCCCATCCACGAATCCGGACCTTGTAAGTCCCCTGTCGGAGTGATCCACCTGAAGTCGATGAAGTTAATGCAAGCTCACCGTCAAGGTCCTGCAGGCCGAAGGATATCTTCGAGAACGTGCCGGAGTTATCCACAATAATCTGGAATGGATCGTCCACACCGTTTACTGCGAACAGCCCGAACTTCGCAACCGCAAACCGCCATGTTGTACCGAGAGTACCAACATTCTGAATAACCTGAGGCTCACTTGGAGCCTTCTTATAGATGACAAGATGGCGGCCATCCGAACAGGCAACTCCGTGGTAGACGCTTCCATTTTTGGATGCAAGGCTAAATGGATATACCGACATGATCGGAGTTTCCGGAAACATTTCCTTGTGAGAAAGATCCGACAAGGTTCGACCAGGCGATGGGCGAATCACACCATCGTAGCGAAGGTCCACACCTGAGAGTTTCGAGCAGCCCGGCAAGGCCAGCAATGGGCGTGGAATCTCCGTGAACCACGAAAGCCCATGACCTTTGAATAACACTGCCGGACGTAAACTCATTTCGCTTTCCTCTTTGGATGAAAATGACTGTAGACAAACTTCTTAAGGTGCTTCTCGATCTTCAACTTCTCCGCTCGCCACTGAATATCGCGTTTAACCGGTGAATGCGAGCCGGTCGTTTCTACCCCAAGCACCATAACTTCCATAGCTCGCCGATCCTTGCGACGCATCCAATTCGCGTAAGTCCAACCCAGTACAGCCAGGCAGAAAATTCCAACAAGGCCGTAGAGCATTCCTTCACCAACAATATTGACGGTCAAGTTGGTCATATCTCCCCCCGAGTCCAGGTCTTGAATGACCTTGTTGTCGGTTTCCCGAGGAACCAGACCGACGCCTCTGGTCTGAACACAGCCGGAAAT
>JAEWLZ010000318.1 GCA_023457295.1 Cyanobacteria bacterium OH_PDB_112 | reverse complement strand
ATTTTACAGCTCTTATAAAAGGGATAGTGAAAGAGATTTAATCGCCTTCCTTATTTTGTAAAGCTTTTTTTTGATTTTCAAGATCATCCCAAAATTTTTGCTCTAAAAATTTTTGAGTTACTTTTTTATCCATAATGTCACCTATATAATTACCGGCATAATAAGTACCTACCGCTAGAGGTATAGAGATAGATTTTTCGAAAATCATTTTTTGAGTTAGACGGTTTGTGGATACATGTCTTAAAAATCCAAAATGTTTATCGAATTTTTTATCATCTTTTATAAAATGCCTTAAATAATACATAGCAGGCAAAACAATTGTTGAGGGGATTACAACACTTGATACAACTTCATAAAACCCGTTTTTAATCCGTTTTTTAAAGCTTTTGTCTGAAACAGAATCAAAGGCGCTGACGGTTGGGTTTAATTCTGTTAGTAAAAAATCAGCGTTTTGAACAGTTTTTTTGTTGAAATCAGATTGTTCTTTGTTGAGCGTAGTATCTCCCACAAGTAGACCTGATAAAGCTCCTGCCCCTATAATTCCAAAGTTCAACGCTCTTTGGGTGAATTTTGTATAATTTGCGTTTTTGAAATTTTGTTTTGCGGCGAGTTTCATATAACTTATACTGCCTAAAGTGGCGCCCCCTATGGTGAAAAGTATTATTCCTATATTTCTTAAAATAGAATTCAGTTTGTCTTCTTTTTTTGGTTTTTTTTCAATATCTTTTAAATCAAAAAGATAAGAATTATCTTTTTGATTGATTGTTGAATGTTTATTAGAATTAGGCATAACAAATGAACAAAAACCTTCCGCTAAACTGCCTGTGACAAAACCTCCCGCGATACCTCCCAAAGGTACTCCTATTGATGAAATAGCGTCTTTTTTTATTTGGTCTATTTTTAATTTTTTATTTTTTTCTAAAAGTTTTGAAAAAATTTTATATCCTCCAAAAATCCCTGCGGTTGTTCCTGCCAGAACAAAAGCACGCATGACCAAAGTCTGTTCTTTTGTTTCTTTTGGAGAATTTTTATAGTCTTGATAAGAATGATAACCGCACAAAAGAGGGAATACCAAAGCTTCAGCAGGTAAGGTATCCGGCAATTTCATAGGAATTTGTGGCGGTTTAATATTTATTTTCATTTGTACTTTTCACCTACAAGTACAACGCAGCTGATAGGAAAAATTTGATATTTTTTAATGAAATTTATTATTTTTTGTATCTTTTTCTTAATAATTTAGTAGAATATTCATATGAGCAAATATTTAATTAAAAAGATTATTCCCGTTGACAATAATTTGAGTTTAAAAGATTGTAATAAAATTCTTTTTTCAAGTGATGTCGCTCTTGGTGTTTTGGATGAAAATAGGGATATTTCATCGTATGTTTTGTCGCATCATATAGAAAGAGCCTTGCGTTTTGATATAGAAAACCTGCCGATAAGAGTGATTTCAACCGAATGCAAAAATTACAATTCAGAACTTGAAGAAAATCTTAAAAAAGATTATTTTATCGCCAAAAGTCCAAAAGAAGTTGAATTTATAGTAATTTCATCCAAAGAACAAGAAGTCTTTATTAATTTAAAAGCTCAGTACAAAAAAAATCTTTGTGAAAAAACTAAAAAGGCAATAGAATTTTGTTCTGCGGCAGCCGATAAAATAGATTTACCCATTTATTTGATAGGCGGGGCGGTAAGAGATGTTATTCTTGAAAAAGATAATTTTGATATTGATATTACTGTTTCTGACAGTGCTATTAATTTTGCAGATTACCTTAAAAAAGTTTATCCCGAAATTTGTATCGTAAAAGATTGTTATGAAGATTTTAATACTGCAAAAGTAATTTTTGATATTGACGGTGAATTTATTGCCATTGATATTGCAAGCACAAGACAAGAAGTATATGCTTTCCCTGCAAGCTTGCCTGTTGTCAAAGAAACAGGCTGTACGATTAAAGAAGATATTATAAGACGTGATTTTACGATAAATTCTATGGCAATGTCTTTGAATACAAAGACTTTTGGCAATTTGATAGATTATTTGTGTGGTTACGATGATTTGAAACACAAAATTATCAAAGTTCTACATCCTTTAAGTTTTATTGATGATCCTACAAGAATTATAAGAGCGCTTAAATTTGCCATAAGGTTTGACTGTCAATCAGATGATTTTACCCAGCACCTTCAAAATGAATGTTTAAAAAGCGGGATTTTTGATAATCTTGGCGGAGAAAGAATAAAATCTGAAATTAAACAAACTTTTAACTTAAATTCTGCCGAAGCTTATGACAGGTTTTTAGCCGAAAATGTTTACAGGCTTGTATCTTCAAAAATTGATAATATCAGTTCAAATTTGCCTCAAGGTAAAATCATTGAAAATATAATCAATAAGCATATAGATCATATAAAGAATTCCGATTTGCTTTGGCTTATTTATTTAGGTTGTATGTTTGCGGATTTGAACAATGAAGAAGTAATGGAAGTTGTAAAAAAACTAAATCTGAACAGCCTCGAAACCAAAATTTTAATTAGTGGAAACACGATTTTGAAAAACAGAGAAAGGCTTCTTCAGACCAAGTCATTATTTGAAGTTTATGAGTTTTTTGAATGCCATTTTACAGAATCGATTTTGATGGCTCTTGCTGTGACCAAAGATGAAACCGTAAGGTTTTACATTGAAAAATACCTTAATGAATTACAGTTTGAAACAATTTGTACAACAGGTAAAACTCTTATTGAAAAAGGTTTTCAGCCCGGTCCTGAATTTGGTTATATTTTGCGTGATATTTTAAAAGAAAAAATTAACGGCAATATAAAATCCAAAGAAGATGAGGAAAAATTTTTATCTCAGATTTCTCAAGCAAATTATGTGGATTAATGTTAAGATATAACTAAATAGACTAAAACAGGATAGAAACGTGGCGTTTGATTTTAAACTGGATGATTTTCAGGTAGAGGCAACAGAACATATAACTAACGGCAAAAGTGTTGTGCTGTGCGCTCCGACAGGAGCTGGTAAGACCGTAATTGCAGAGCATGCTATACAGCTTGCAATCGCATCAGGTAAAAAACTTTTTTACACAACACCTTTAAAAGCCCTCAGCAACCAAAAATTTAATGATTTTTCTGCCAAATATGGCGAAGATAAAGTCGGACTTTTAACAGGTGATACGTCTATTCATCGCGGTGCGCAAATTACAATTATGACAACTGAAGTTTTTCGAAATATGCTTTACGGAACAAATTTCGGAAAAGTCGAAGAAAACATGAAAGATGTTCAATATGTTGTTTTGGATGAAGTTCATTATATGAATGATGAGCAGCGCGGAACTGTTTGGGAAGAAAGCATAATCCACTGTCCAAGTAATATTCAGCTTATTGCGCTTTCTGCTACAATCGCAAATGCTCAAGCTCTCACCGATTGGATAAATTCGGTTCATGGAAAAACAGAGCTGGTGTTTACGGACTTTCGTCCTGTACCTTTAAGGCATTATTTTTATTCACCCAACTCTCCGCATGACTTGTATTCGCTTCTTACTCCTGACGGTAAGCTTAACAGCAAAATTAAAACCGATTGCGGTGCGGTTGCCAAAAATCAAAAATATACCAAAAAGAAAAAAGCAAAACTCTCAGTTCCTCAGCTTATTAGGGTTTTGGATAAAAAAGCTATGCTTCCTGCGATTTATTTTGCTTTTTCAAGAAAAAAATGTGATACATATATGGAAACCTGTTCAGGGCTTCATTTGTTAAATGATTTTGAAAAGCAGCGTCTTGTGCAAATTATTGACGAATATATTGTTGATAATCCCTATCTTGCAAAAAATAAACACCTTGAGTATCTTTATTCGGGAGTTGCAGCGCATCATGCGGGGCTTTTGCCCGCCTGGAAAAGTCTTGTCGAAAAACTTTTTCAACAGGGACTTATAAAAGTTGTTTTTGCAACAGAAACTCTTGCAGCCGGTATAAATATGCCAGCTCGTACAACAATTGTCAGTTCAATTTCAAAACGCTCTGATGAGGGTCATCGTACTTTGAGCGCAAATGAATTTCTTCAGATGTCAGGACGTGCGGGTCGTCGAGGAATGGACAAAGTCGGAAATGTGGTAACAATTGCTTCAACTTTTGAATCCCCCGAAGAAATAGCGGTTTTGGCTTCAAGTGGTTCAAATCCTCTTGAGAGTAAATTTGCGCCTAGTTATTCGATGGTTCTTAATTTGCTTCAAAGATTTTCTCTTGAGCAGTCCCGTGAACTTATTTTGCAAAGTTTTGGCTATTATTCTTCAACTGAGCGCCTTAAACCTCTTTACCAGCAAAAAAGAGAATTCGAAGAAATTATTTGGAATATTAAAAATTATCAATGTCCTTTTGGCTTGAAAACAGAGGATTTGCTCCAATACAACAAAAACAAAAATATGTATGTAGAGCATCGTAATCTTACAAAAACTCTTCGTCGTCAGGCGCACAAATCAAACAGGCATGGTGCTGTTGAGGTTTTGGAATTTGAGCAAAAAACACGTGATCTTTTTAATCAAATGCACGAAAGTCCTTGTAATGACTGTAAAAAATATCGCGGGCATATAAAAGACATTGAAGTTTTATCACGTTTTGAATCAAAGCTTGTCAAACTTGAAAAAACTATTGAGTATCAAAAAGATGTTTATTGGCGACAATTCCTTAATCACGCCGCAATCCTTGAAGAAACAGGATATTTGCAAGACAACTATCCGACCGAAAACGGACTTATGACTTCAGCCGTTAGAGGTGAAAATGAGCTTTTCTTCACGGAAATTATTCTTAGCGGGCTTCTCACAGACCTTGAGCCGCACGAGTTGGCGGGAGTTTTGTGTGCTGTTGTTACAGAGGATGTTCGCAAGGATTGTTGGGTTAAATTCCGCCTAAGCAAAACCACTCGCAAAACCATTGATGATATTTATCATATTGTACGCCGTTTGCACAAAATCCAAAAACAGTATGATGTAGACGCTCCTTTGAACCTAAACCCCTTCTATTCTCCAATTATTGAACACTGGGTCAATGGAGGAGATTGGGACGAAATGATGGCAACCCTCGATTTGGGAGAGGGTGACCTTATAAGGATTTTTAAACGTACGGTGGATTTATTGCGCCAGTTGACGATTATTCCGAATGTACCTGAAAAGCTTGTCAAAACAGCAGGATTGACGATTGATTGTATTAATCGTGAGCCTGTGACCGATGTGTTTTAGACTTTATAATGAATTTATTTCAGCATGACGGTTTGTCAAAATTTATGTTAAAAACCGAGTTAATTCGGGTATAAACTCAGCTATCTCTTTTATATTTTTTGCCGCTAACATAATAAATTCTTTATAATGTTTGATATAAGTAGGTTTATAGTGTTGGCTTTTTTCCATTGCATGGATTAATCCTAATAATTTATCTTGATCTTCAATATTAAAATTATTTTCAATTTCTTTCTCAAGTGCCTCAAAGACGGATATATTTTGTTTTACGGCTATTGGTTTCTCAAATTCACTTGTGGTGTTTAGATAATAATTTGCAATACCTGTTTCTGAATATACCTGAGTTGTTTGTGCTTGAGTTTGTTTTTTCTCGAAATTAATGCAATCTGTTTCAAGATTATATTTTAAATTTTCTAAAATATGCATGTATTTTTTAATTAAATCATAATTGGTATGCATAGCTAATGGCTTAACACTTGTAAATTCTCTGAGAAACAATCTGAATCCCTGATGTGAATTTAAAAATTGATTTATATCTATTATGCATTTTGCAAACAAATTTTTATCTACAAAATATTTACCCGAATGAAAGCCAGAATAATATTGTTTTTTTGTTTTTAAGGCTTGATTGCATTGTTCTATTAGTTCAGTTACTTTTTCTATAGCTTTTTCTTTATTCATTTCATTATTATTCATTTAATAATCCCATATTATTTCAAAATATAGTATTTATTATAAACTTCACAGAAAACTTCGTCCATAGGAAGAAAATGTTTTCTGTTTTTGTAATGCCCTCTGTTAATATTTTTAAACCTGTATTTGCGTAATATTTTTGTGTTTGTGTTACTATTCAATAACACACGGAAAAATCCGTGAAGTTAAGTTACACACGCTACAAGTAAAGGAGACAAATAATGCCGGTAGCATCAATGATTGAATTATTAGAGGCTGGAGTTCATTTCGGACACCAAACTCACCAGTGGAATCCTAAAATGAAAAAATATATTTTCGGCGAACGCAACGGAATATATATTATCGATTTGCAACAGACAAGCGCTATTTTAGATGACGCTTATGCTGTTGTTCGTGATTTTGCTGCAAAAGGAAAAAATGTTGTGTTCGTAGGTACAAAAAAACAGGCTGCGGATATCGTTGCTCAAGAAGCTAGACGTGCAGGCGCTTATTTCATCAATAGAAGATGGTTGGGCGGTATGCTTACAAACTTCGAAACAATGAGAGGCAGAATCAACAAACTTAGAGAGCTTGAGTCTTTAAGAGACAGTGGTCACTTTGACAGACTTCCTAAAAAAGAAGTTTCTGTTTTGACAAAACAGCTTGAAAAATTGGACAAAACTTTAGGCGGTATCAAAGAAATGAGAGGCATGCCCGATATTTTATTCGTGGTAGACCAGAAAAAAGAACTTATCGCTATTAAAGAAGCTAATAAAATCAATATTCCTGTTATTGCGCTTGTTGATACAAATGGAGATCCCGATAATATCAATTACGTAATCCCTGGAAATGATGATGCGATTAAATCAGTAAAACTTATTGCTTCAAAACTTGCAGACGCTATTTTGGAAGGAAAACAACTTAAAGAAACAAAACAGGCTGAAGGGCTTACTTCCAAAACACAGACAGTAAAACCTTCTGACGCTAATGTTTCTGAAGAAGAAATCAAAGTTGAAACAGCGGCGGCTGAAGTTGAAGAAACTGCTAAAACATCTGAAACTGTTGAAGCAACAGAATCTAAAACTAAGGAGTAATTAACTATGACAATAACAGCACAACAAGTTAAAGAACTTAGAGAACTTACAGGTGCGGGCATTATGGATGCCAAAAAAGCACTTGTTGAAACAGAAGGTGATATCGAAAAAGCAATGGAATTGCTTCGTCAAAAAGGTATTGCTTCTGCTGATAAAAAACAAGGCCGTATTGCCGCAGAAGGTGTTGTGGCAAGTGTTATAGAAGGTAACGCCGGAGCTCTTGTTGAAATCAATTGTGAAACAGATTTCGTTGCTAAAAACGAAGACTTTAAAGCATTGGTTCAAACTATTGCTCAAGCAGTTGTAGAAAATAATCCCGCCGATATAGAAGTCTTAAATGATGTTAAAATCGACGGCACTACAATTGAAACGATTGTAAAAGAAGCAACAGCAACTATCGGAGAAAAAATCACAATCAGAAGATTTGAAAGATACGAAGGTACGCTTGCTACTTATATTCATAACAACAAAATCGGCGTTTTGCTTGAAACTGAAGGTTCTGATGAAGCTATGGCAAAAGATATTTGTCTTCATATAGCATCAAGCGGAAGTCAATATGTTTCCAGAAACGAAATTCCTCAAGAAGTTATTGATGAGGAAACACGTATTGAAATGGGCAAAGAAGATTTGGCAAGCAAACCTGAACAAATCAGAGCAAAAATCGTTGAAGGACGCGTCAATAAATTGATGAGCCAAAGAGTTTTGCTTGAGCAGCCGTTTGTAAAAAATCCTGACCAAACAATTGAACAATTGATTTCAGGCAAATTGACAATCAAACGCTTTGCAAAGTTCACTCTTGGTGAAGGTATTGAAAAAAGACAGGACAACTTCGCTGAAGAAGTTATGAATCAAATCAAACAGTAATTTACTTTGTAAATGAAGATATAAAAAAGCCCTCTTGTGAAAGCGAGAGGGCTTTTTGTATTAAAATAAAAATTTGATAGCAATTTTTATTTTGCTTTGATTTTAATTAAAATATCGTAATATTTAATAGGAATTGAAAAATGAAAGTAAATCTATTTAAGGCGAAACAAAAAATACAGACAGTAAAACAAAAAATTATAAAGCCTGTAATAAAAAGCGGTTTTGAGGCTTGGGCGTCTTCCCGTACAGGTTTAATGCCCAAAGATATAAGTATGACGATAGAAGCAGTAGGAATTGCAACAAAAGATTGCGTAACACGTCATACCAAAATAGCGGGAAAAATTTTAAATATAATAGATAATTTTTATTTATCAGGTTTTATAGGAAAAGTAAGTTCAATGACTGGTTTACCGTCAGATTATTTAGTAAACGGAATGAAAACAATGCAAAATTTTTCAAAAACCTTTGGAGTCTTTGTAAAAAATGGTTGCCGAAAAGCTGTTTAAATAAAGATTTTTAAAACTCGATATTAATTTGTGAAAACTGCACCATTTTATTTTTGCCGCGTTTTTTAGCATTATAAAGGGCATGCTCTGCGTAGCGGATGAGGGTATTTGCGCTCTCATCGACATTTGCAAGGAACGGATAACAAGAGATTCCGCCTGAAATCGTAATTGGATGCGGTTCTTCTTCGCCTTCTGGTTGGAATATCAGTTTTGCGATATCTTGTCTTACGCGCTCGGAGAAAATAAACGCGTTATTTTCATCAGTGTTTGGCAGAATAATTAAGAATTCTTCATCACCGTAACGAGTTAAGATATCCTCTTTACGAACGTGTTTACGGAGTGTATCCGCGATTTGTTTTAACAAGACATCGCCCCAGTCGTAACCGTAAATGTCGTTTACTACTTTGAAATAGTCGATATCTAGCAAAAGGCATGAAAGCTTGAATCCGTAGCGTTTTGCGCGAGAAATTTCAGCTTCGAGTCTTTCGTGTACATATTTTCTATTGTGTAAGCCGGTAAGCTCGTCTGTTGTACAGGCAAGGTTCATTTGTTCACGAAGAGTTTTGATTTTTAAAAAGTTTTCAACCCTAATTTTAAATTCAGCTTCTTTAACTGGTTTTAAAATATAATCAAAAATATCGCCTCTAATTGTAAGCCCTTCAATAATTTCTTCAGAAACAATTAATGTTGGAGCTAAAAATTTTGTAATCGCACAAATATTTTTAAGAGTTTCTGTTGCACAATCCAAAATCACTAAATATGGATGAAATTGCCAACAGTCTTTAAGTTCTTCAATATTTTTAACTTCGACCGTACAATTTTCATTTTCTATAAGTTCTTT
This sequence comes from Cyanobacteria bacterium OH_PDB_112, assembly GCA_023457295.1. Classification (GTDB taxonomy): domain Bacteria; phylum Cyanobacteriota; class Vampirovibrionia; order Gastranaerophilales; family CAJFVJ01; genus JAEWLZ01. The sequence continues at coordinate 41 of JAEWLZ010000318.1, read as the reverse complement.
TAATTTGGATGTTCCGTCTTCGCTAAAAATGAATATATTTT
>JAEWLZ010000317.1 GCA_023457295.1 Cyanobacteria bacterium OH_PDB_112 | reverse complement strand
GTGTTAACGGTGTTATGGTAACGCAAAATATACTTCAGGAGCTTAAGAATCTTCTTTTGGATATTCATTCTCAATATCAGACTTATAAGTATCTTCAGTCTAAAACCCATATAGAGCTTCTTGATGAATATGGTGATAATGCCCATAAGGAGCTGTTTTTGGAGTATCGTAAAACTTATAGAGAATTTTTGGATACTAAAAAAGAATTTGAAGAAAAAACGGCGCGAAATACCGATATTGAAAAAAAGACGGATTTTTTAAGATTTCAGATTGAAGAAATAGAAAATGCCGAAATAAAAGATTTACAAGAGTTCGATATTCTGAAAAATGAAAGAGAAAAACTTGTTAATGCTCAGGAACTTAAAGACCTTACATATTCAGGGTATTATGCGATTTATGGTCAAGATTCCAGTATTTTGAGTGCTTTGAGTTCCATTGAATCAAAACTTATTAAAGCTTCAAAATTTGATAAAGAGCTTGAAAAATCAGCGGAAAATATTGCGGAAAGTATAGCGATTTTACGAGATGTGTCAGATGGTTTGCGTGATTATTCTGATAGTCTGAATTATGAGCCTTTTAGGCTTGAACAAGTTGAAGAACGTATAAATCTTTTGGAAAAACTTCGTCGCAAATATGGTGCGACCCTTGAGGAGATTTTGAATAATCTTGAAAAATTTAAAGAAGAACTTGATTCTGTTGAAAATGCTGACAAAAATTTAAAAATTTTGGAAGAAAAAATAACTGAATTGAATGCTAAAACAGATGATTTGGGTCAAAAACTTTCAGCTTCCCGCCAAAAACTTGCGCAGGAATTATCTTCTCTTATTGAAGCGGAGCTCCATGAACTTGCAATGCCAAATGCCAGATATAGTGTAGATATAAAACAAAAAGAAAAAGATTTCTCGGGGATGGATGATGTTGAATTTTTAATAAGCGCAAATGTAGGAGAAAGTTTGAAACCTCTTGCTAAAATAGCGTCAGGAGGGGAAATTTCGCGTGTTATGCTTGCTTTAAAGGCTGTTTTTGCCAAATCTGACAGCGTAAATACCGTAATATTTGATGAAATAGATACAGGTATTTCTGGGGCTACACTTCAATCTGTTGCCGAAAAAATGAAAAAACTTTCGGTTTCTCATCAAATAATTTGTATTACGCATAACCCTATAATCGCAGCGGCAGCGGACAAACACCTTCATGTGGAGAAACATCAAGACTTGCTCTCAACGCATGTTAGTATAAACGAACTTTCAATAGATGAAAGGGTCGAAATTCTTGCAAAAATCGCAAGCGGTGAAGTTAACGAGAATTCAAAATCCTTTGCTCGTGAACTTTTGGAAAAGAATTCAGGGCTTAAACTTTTTTAAATAATCCAACAGCGCGGCGGACTTCTTCTCTGTCATCAAAATGAATTGTTTCATTTCCCAAAATCTGATAATCTTCGTGTCCTTTTCCTGCGACCACTACAATATCATTTGGTTTTGCCAGTTTTACGGCAAGTTCTATCGCCTCTCTGCGGTCTATTTCAACAAAAATCCTCTCTCCGTCAAGAGATTTTATTCCTGCCAAAATATCGGTAATTATTTGCTGTGGCTCTTCTGAACGAGGATTATCAGAAGTAATAATTATTTTATCCGCCAAAGTATCGGCGATTTTTGCCATTTTGGGTCGTTTTGTTGCATCACGGTCACCTCCGCAGCCAAAAAGACAAATAAGTTCACCATTTTTTAATAGTTCTTTTGCCGCGCGAAGCACATTGCTGAGTCCATCAGGAGTGTGGGCATAATCAACTATTATAAGTGGGTCTTTGCTTACAACTTCAAATCTGCCAGACACATTTTTAGTGGCTTCAAGCGCTTCTATGCAAATGTTTATATCTATTTTTGATAAAATACCTGCACATAGTGCCGCAAGAGCATTATAGACGCTGAATTCGCCCGTCATTTGGAGATGAATTCGTTTTGTTCCGTAAGGAGTTTTACAGTCAAATTCTGCTCCGAGTGCTGAATAAGTTATATTTTGGGCAATAAGATCTGCTTTTTCGTTATTTATGGAATATGTCAAGATTTCTGCATCTGATGGCGTTGCAGTAAGCATATCCATAGCATATTCATCATCAAGATTGATAACTGAAAAGCGATTTTCTTTAGAATTTTTCAAAAGTGAAAATAATTTTGCTTTGGCTTTTGAATAATTTGTCATCGTAATATGATAGTCAAGATGGTCTTGAGTCAGATTTGTAAATACCGCACCGTTAAATTCGCATCCTTCTATACGATGCTGTTCAAGAGAATGAGAACTTACTTCCATAACAACATTTTCAAGTCCGTTATCAATCATTTTTCTTAAAGATGATTGGAGTTCAGGAGCTTGTGGAGTGGTGTGTTTTGCGTCTGTATAGTTGCCTCCCGATGATAATCTTTGACCTAAAGTCCCTATAAGACCGCATTTTTTGTTTGCGTATTCAAAAATATTTTCGATTAAGTGAGTAACAGTAGTTTTGCCGTTTGTACCGGTAACGCCTATTAAAAAAAGTTCTTTTGACGGAAAACCGTAAAAAATATTCGCTAATTGTCCGAGCGCTAAAGCAGTGTCTTCGACGAGCAAAACAGGAATATTAACATCAAGTTCTTTCTGAGCCAAAATAGCAACAGCACCTTTTTCTGATGCCATTTGAGCATAATTATGACCATCTGAGTGTTCACCAACCATGCATACAAAAATGTCGCCCTTTTGGGTTGTTTTTGAATTATAAGAAATTCCCCCGACTTCAATATCTGACGAATTTAAAATTAAAAAAGGTTTTATATAGTCAGTTATTTCACTCAGTTTCATTTTTTTGCTCCTTTTACGTTGAGTCCAGGCGCATCAGGTGTGATGTTTAGAACCCTTGTCA
>JAEWLZ010000316.1 GCA_023457295.1 Cyanobacteria bacterium OH_PDB_112 | reverse complement strand
GGAATAGCTCCCGCGTTCGCGCGCGAGGTTCGAGCTCGCCAGTATGGCCGCGCGGGCGAGCCTTGCGAACAGTTCGTCGGCGAACGCGAGGTGCCCCTCGCCCTCCCACTTCAGACCTTTCTTCGCGAGGAGGTGATGGTAACCGCTCACGCCGAGGCCGATCGCCCGGTACTTCCGGTTCGTAATCTCGGCGTAGGGGACGGGGTAAAAGTTTAGGTCGATGACGTTGTCGAGCATCCGTACCGCGGCGGATACGGTCCGTTCGAGCGCCGACGGGTCGTCGGTGTCCACGTTGCCGAGCACGACGGAAGCGAGATTGCAGACCACGAAGTCCCCGCCCCTCGTCGTCTCGACCACGACGGTCTCTCCGCCCTCGGTCCGCGTCTCGCGCGAGACGAAACCGGTGGCTCCCATGTTCTGCGCGATCTCGGTGCAGAGATTCGAGCAATACACCATTCCCGCGTGTCCGTTCGGGTTCATCCGGTTCACGAGATCGCGGTTGAAGGCGAAGGGAGTTCCCGTCTCGACGGCCGACTTGAGGATGAGACGCACGAGCTCCTTGAGCGGAATCGTCCGCTTCGAAATACGCCCGTCCGCGACGCATTCGCGGTACCGCTCCTCCCATTGTTCTCCCCAGGAATCCTCGAGCGACCAGCCCTTCACCGTCAGGATCTCGTGCGGGCACATGAGGTGCCAGTCGGAATCGATGTCGTCGCGCACGGTCTTCCAGAAGAGGTCCGGGTAGCACACGCCGGGGAAAACGTCGTGGGCCTTCATCCGGTCGTCGCCGTTGTTCGTGCGGAGCTGGAGGAATTCCGGCAGGTCCTTGTGCCAGGCGTCGAGCCATACGGCTACGGAACCCTGCCGCATGCCGAGTTGGTCGACCGCGACCGCGGTGTCGTTCGCGAGCTTGATCCAGCGGAGCACGCCGCCGGCGACGCCGGGGAAGCCCCGGATCGGGCCGCCCACCGCGCGCACCTTGCCGAAGTACATGCCCATCCCCCCGCCGAATTTGGAAACCTGGGCGAAGTTGGAGACGCTCCGGTAGATGCCGTCGAGCGAGTCGGGAACGGTGTCGATGAAACACGAGGAAAGCTGATGGAGGGGCTTACGCGCGTTGGAAAGCGTCGGAGTCGCGACCGTGACGCGAAGGAGGCTCATCTCGTCGTAGAATTTCCTGACCCAGCCGAGCCGATCCGCCGTTTCCCGCATCGCGAGATGGAGGGCGATGCCGAGAAAGGCTTCCTGCGGGGATTCGACGGCCTCGCCCGAGCGGAGGCGGATGGCGTACCGCCGCGCGAGAAGGTCGAGGGCGCTGAAAGTCAGGAGTTTGTCCCGCGCGTCGTCGATAAACCCCGCGGCCTCGTCGAGTTCCGCCGGGGAGTACGCTTCCGCGATATACGCGCCGTAGAGGCCCTCTCGCACGAGGCCCGCGACGAGGCCGGAAAAACGCGTCCATCCGCGCGAACCGCGCGTCGAGGAAAGTTCGAGGCCGAGGCGGAAGCGCGCGACGCGCGAGGCGACGAACTCCCACTTCGGGGCGTCGCGCGTCGTCAGCTCGATCGCGGCGCGCGAAAGCTGGGCGAGAAGGGACGCGGCGTTCGCGTCGTCGGCGGCCCGTTCGGCCCGTTCGGCGCGCGCGGCTCCGCCACCGAGAAAGGCGGCGAATTTATTCGAGAGCGCGTCGAGAGAGTACGCCGTTTCCGAGTACTCCCGGGAAACGGCGCGAAGCGTTTCGTCGAGCCCGGACCTGACGTCCCCCTCGAAAGGCCCGGCGTCGAGTATCGCCGTACGCGCGGCCCTGCGGCGCGCGTGCTCCTCGCGGTAGAGGATGTAACTCCGCACCTCGGCGTGGCAGCCCCGGTCGATGAGCGCGCGCTCGACGAGATCCTGAACGGCCTCGACCTGAGTCGGCGCCCCCTCCCCTCCCCCGTCGAGGACGCGGCGTTCCACCTCGCGCGCAACCTCGTCGATTACCGGCGAGTCGGTATCCGATCCGACGCTCGCGAATGCCGCCCGAACCGCGTTCGCTATCTTTTCCCGATTCCAGGCCACGAGGGTCCCGGTTCGTGTCAGTACTTCCATACGTATCCGTCCTTTTTGTTAATCAACGCTTACACAGGTACTATACCGCGTACCTACGCCTTTTACAAGCACTTTAACGCTATATATAGCGTTTTATACACGCATATACACTATCGGAAGGCGGGGCCGAATCTCAAGCGTTTTCGGAGCCCGCGTCCCCACGCAAGGCACGCAAAAAAAAGGCCCCGAACGTTTCGTTCGGGACCTCCGTCAGAGAAAGACGCTCTCGCGCGAACGGGAAGACTTAGTCGTCCTCGCCGAGCTTCGCCGCCTGCATCGTCTGAATGTCGGCGTAGGCCGAAAGCATCGGCTCCGCGCCGACGTCGGTTCGCCTGACCTTGCGGGCAAGATAGTTCTTGGTAATCGCGATTACCGTGCCGGACAGGAGGAGGACGCCGATGAGGTTCGGTATCGCCATCAATCCGTTGAGGGTATCGGAGATATCCCAGGCGAGGGCGAGATTCATGGTCGCCCCGACGACGATGAAGGCGACGAAAAGAACCTTGTAGACGATGGTCGCCTTCGTGCCGAAGAGATACTCCATGCCCTTTTCGCCGTAGAAGGACCATCCGAGGACGGTCGAGAAGGCGAAGAGAAGCACCGCGAGCGAGACGAACTTGCCCGCGAAATGGCCGAAACCGTGGGTAAAGGCCGCGACCACGAGCTGGACGCCGGTGTTGCCGGAATCGAGCGCGCCGGTCGTCAGGACGGCGAAGGCCGTCAGCGAGCAGACGATGATCGTGTCGAAGAAGACCTCGAAGATACCCCACATTCCCTGGATGACCGGTTCCTTTACGTCGGAGGCCGAGTGCACCATGACGGACGAGCCGAGACCGGCCTCGTTCGAGAAGACGCCGCGCTTGAAGCCCATCGTGATCGCCTGCTTGAGGGCCGCGCCCGCGAATCCGCCGGCCGCCGCCTTGAAACCGAAGGCCCCCGAGAGTATCTCGCCGAAAACGGCGGGGAGGTGACGGATATTCAGGACGATGATGACGACGGCGCCGAGGATGTAGAAGAAGGCCATGAAAGGAACGACGTGTTCGGTCA
>JAEWLZ010000315.1 GCA_023457295.1 Cyanobacteria bacterium OH_PDB_112 | reverse complement strand
GTGTTACATTATTCCTTAACAGTTTAAGGAGTAAGGAAATGGCAGAAAATTATGTGGTTTTTTTCATATTTTTAATAGGAACAATAGTTTTAGATTTATTTTTCAGGTTCGGGGTCTCCAAATACCTCAAAAATCCTTCAACAGATTCCTATTTCCTATATATTTTGGCGCAAAAAGCCGTATCGCCTATAAATAAAATAATTTATATAACAGGTGTATATTTTGCCGTATCATCACTTGATTTGATTGAAGCCACTCAGGCAAGTTTTAATAGTATCTACCTTATTTTAATGCTTGTAACTACTGCTTGGCTTGGTTTTCGTGTTATTGACTGTTTGGGTTGTTTTTTCTCAGAAAAGCTTATAAAACATGAAAAATCTTCGGTAGTTTACCTTGTTCCGATTGTAACCCGCATTTTGAATGTTATTTTGGGAATAATTATCCTAATTATTCTTTTGCAAAAATTGGGATATAATGTATCTTCAATCCTTGCGGGACTTGGAATTACCGGTTTGGCTTTCGGGCTTGCGGCAAAAGATACATTATCAGATATTTTAAGCTCTTTTAAGCTTATTCTCGATGATGTTTTCAAGCTCGGAGATTTTATCACGGTAAGCGAAACTCTTAATGGTGAAGCTGTTCAGGGAACAGTTGTTGATATCTCTCTTTTTTCCATTAAACTTCGTACGGTTGACGATACAATAGTTGTTATTTCTAATCATAAAATGGCTGATATGACCATTAAGAATTTTTCAAAACGTCAAAAATTCAGACTAGGTGAATTTATTTGTATTTCCTACGATATGGAAACACATCAATTAGAGCGTGCTGTTGAACTTTGTCGTGAAGTACTTAAAAATCATCCGCAAATTGAAAAAGGGTTCAATGTTTATTTCAATAAGTTTGATGAGACTTCTCTTAAAATTATTCTTGAAGCATATGCCACAACAGCAGATTATGTCGAATATTTGGAAATTCGGGAAGAAGTTTTAATAGGTATCAAAAAAGTTTTTGATGCCGAAAATATTGATTTTGCCCCGACTCACGTTCCGGGATTTTAAATTTATTAATCTTCCTGATTAAGAACAGTTTTATTGATTTTCATATAATAAACAGGAACTCCCGCCGCAAGAAGCAACAATCCGGGTAGTGAGTTTTCAGGATTTTTTATTAAAAGACTTAATGCTATAAATCCTGCCGCAAGGCAATAAATTGCAGGTAAAACAGGATAGAACATAGTTTTGTAAGGTCGTTCTATGTTAGGGTATTTGTGTCTGAAAAGATAAATTCCACCGATTGCAAACATATAAAATAAAAGTGCAACAAAAGTTATATAATTAAGCAAATCTGAATAAGAACCGCTTAAGACAAGCAAACTTGCCCAAAGACCTTGCGCAATAAGAGCATTTGTAGGTACATTTGTTTCAGGGTCAATTTTAGCAAGACGTTTAAAGAAAAGTCCGTCTTCCGCCATTGCCCAAAAAGCTCTTGCACCAGCCATTACAGTTCCGTTTACGCAACCAAAAACAGATATAAGTGCTATAACCGAAATAACCATTTTTCCTGAGTTGCCAAAAATCCCGTCAAAAAAGGTAGCTGCAACAATATCATTTTGTGAATGTTGCAGTGTCGGTAAATCAAGTACGCTAAGGTACATAATATTTATTAAAAAGTACAACAAGCAAACACCGCCGACGCCCAAAAATAAAGCACGCGGAAGGTTTTTTTCAGGTTGTTTGATTTCTGACGCGATAAAAGTAACGTTATTCCAGGAGTCAGCAGAGAATAATGCTCCAACCATAGAAACGCCTAAAACCGTCATGAAATCAAGGTTAAAGTGTTGATTATTAAAAGGATTAACGGCAAAATTGATATGAATCGCATTAGCGTCAAGCCCAAAAAACAGTCCGCAAAGGATAAGTCCCAAAAGAGCAAGAAGCTTTGTGGATGTGAATACATTTTGAATAATAGCTCCTAATTGTACTCCGCGACTATTTATATAAGTTAAAAAAGTAATCAATGAAATAGCGATAATTTCAATAGCCGAAATATGTACAGGGCCTGCTCCAAAAAGGACTTTGTTATTGACAATATCAGGGAGCAATATCCCGAGGAATTTGGCAAAAGCTACGCTAACCGCTGCGATACAGCCTGTTTGAATTACAAGAAAAAGGCACCAGCCGTACAAAAATCCGACACGTTTGCCCCAAACTTTTTTAAGGTAAATGTATTGCCCGCCCGCTTCCGGAATTGAGGCGGCGTATTCTGCGTAACAAAGTGCTGCAATTGTTGTAACAACAGCCGATATCAGCCAAACTAAGAGCAAAAGCCATGCGGAATTTAATTGTCTACCGATGTCCGCCGATACGATAAATATTCCCGAGCCTATCATAGAGCCTGCAACGATGGATGTCGCGTCAAACAACCCCAAATTTCGTTCAAAATGTCCCTGTTTTTCGCCCTTGGCTGATTCTTTTGCTACTTCTTGCGTTATTGTCATATTCAACTCTTTCTCAAAACCTACTATAACCAACATTTTACCTTAAATGATAATATTTGGCATTAAAATAATAATCTATTAGCAATTCATATAAAATTCTTAGTTAAAACAATCTATAAATTCTTGAGATTTTTCTGCAAAAGTTCCATCTTTATTTGTGGATTCAATATTAAAAATGCTAAACATATTTTTGTAGAAAGCTTCTTCATTTCTTTTTCTTTCAACCATTTGTAATGCCTTTCTTGTATCAAAAGGATATTTTGTGCTATTAATCTTATTTCCGAGAGTTTCAACAGTCTTGTTATTTCGGTTACTTTTTACTGTAAAACTTGCAGTAAAAGCATTTTCTGCAATTAATTTACAGGTTTTATTTCTGCTATTTGTTTGAATTGGCGTAATTATCAAATCAAAAGGAGAATTTTTTTTGCCAAATAAATTATAAAACTTTATTAATTCTCGTTTAACCGAAGTAATTTATAGTAAATTAATAACTACCCATAAAAAAGTTGCTACTTATCGTAAATTTTCTTTACAATCTTTAACTAAAAAGGCAATTTTAGGTGATATATGGTTTTTATATATTTGTAGAGTATTATTTCGCTACATGTTATTTCAGGGGATAAAAGAGGAATACAGTTTTTATGAATGTTCGTTTGGGCGACATTAAAGATCCTATAAAATATCAAATGCAAAAGAGTGATACTTCTGCTGTTGCAAATAATGCCAAAGCTGCTTCAGCCACCGCCAACGGAGGTGCTGAAATTGTTAATAAACAGCAAGACGGTCAAGGTGACAAAGCTGTTAATAAAGCTTTGCAACAAGCTTTAAATCCTTCCGAAGCTATTTTTACAAATCCTCTTTATAATGCTACTGCCGCAAGAACAACAGTTTTAAAAGAAGATAAAAAATCAGCTTATGAAAAGGACAAAGCCAGATTTGAAAATAAAGATATCGGCGAACTTTTGAGTAAGGGAGACAGCGCATCGTCTACATTGTTAGTAAGTTACTACAAAGCACCGATTGATAAAACAAGGACAGCACTTGATGACAAATACCTTCCGCAAAGGTTTAAAAAAGAACGTGAAGGAGCTTTGCTTGCTTTTTCTTCAGGTATTGTAACTTCTCCAAACAGTAAAAAAACGGAGCTTAAGGACTTGGAAGATGTTAATAAATATCCTTTAGCAACAGAAAAAGGACAAGAAAAAGAAACCTTTATTTCTTATACTTTAGGAAAAGTTAAAAATGTTTTTAATAATATAGCAGGCGAAAAACTGAATTTTGTAAGTTAGTTTTCGATAATTTCAATTTCACGACCATCAGGGTCAAGTACGAAAGCAATTTTTAAGCCTGGTTTAATTTCAAACGGCTCATAAAGATATTCAAGTCCGAAATCTTTCAATTTTTGGCTAAATTCATCGAGAGATTTTGTCTCAAAGGCAAAATGTCCAAATTGTTCACCAGAGGTATATCCTTCAGCAGGAGTTTCAAAATTTTCGGTTAACTCAATTTCTACATTTGATATGCCGTCTGTTAAAAAATGCAGCCTGCAATCGTCTAAATCCATAGTTCGAGAGATTTTTAATCCTATGAGTTCCGTGTAAAATTTTAGTGATTTTTTGATATCTTTTACACGAATCATTGTATGCAAAAATTTCATAAATTCTCCTTAAAGCATAGCTGCGCCGATGATTCCTGAGAAATCGCCGAGTTCGGTTTTTATAATTTCAATTTGCTGAGCAGGGACAGGAAGCGCTTTTGCTTTGGTTTTTTTGACAGTAAGCTTATAAAAATAATCCACAGCTTCAACAAGCCCGCCACCCATAATTATAACTTTCGGATTGAAAAAATTTATTACACTTGCAAGCCCGCAACTTAGGTATTCCGCAGCTTCATCTAAGGCTGAAAGAACCAATTCATCTTTTGCTTCAACAGCTTCTTTGATACTTTTTGAGCGAATTACACCATCTTCGCCTACTTCAATCGATGAAGCATGCCCTTTTTTTAAACGCCCTAGGATTTTTTTCTCAATGGCAGTTCTTGATGCGTAAGCCTCAAGACATCCGCTTGCACCGCATGCGCAAGGTCTTCCTCCGGAGGCTACAACAATATGCCCGATTTCACCTGCTGTTCCGGTAGCGCCGGTCCAAATTTCATTATTTATAATGATTCCTGCACCTACGCCTGTTCCGACAAAAACACAAACAGCATTATCATAGTTTTTGCCTGCTCCGAATTTATGTTCGCCTATGGTTGCAACATCCACATCATTGCTTACTTTTACGTCAATTCCAAAATGTTCCCCGAGAACTGTTTTGAAATCTAAATCATAAGTATATAGATTCGGCGCAGAAATTAAGATGCCGTTCTCACGGTCAACTTGTCCCGGAACACCGATTCCTATTTTTTCTATTTCATCTATTGATATTTGAGCTTCTTCCAAAGCTGTTTCTATTGTTTTTATAACTCTTTTTATTAAGATATCCGAACCTTTATGAGCTTGAACTTTGGTACGTTTTTTGGCATGAGCGATTACTTCGCCTGTTTCGGTATTTACAATACCTGCCAAAATCTTTGTTCCTCCCAAGTCAATTCCGATTGAATATTTTTTCATCTGAATTCTCCTGAAAAATACTTTCTAAAGATATTTTACCCTAAATAAAAATAATAAACCGCCGAATTTTACGGCGGTATTTGATTTATTCAGCTTGGGTATCTTTCTTTGCTCTGCCTCGTTTTTTAGGAGCTTCTTCAACAGTTTCTGTTGTTTCAGCCTCCTTTTTGGCAGAAGCTTTTTTGGTAGTTTTAGTTGTCTTTTTTTCTTTTGTTTCGGCAACTTCCTCTACCGCTTCAGTTTCTTTTTTGCTTTTTGTAGAAGTTTTTTTAGTTGTCTTTTTTTCTTTTTCTTCTTTCACTTCTACTGTTGCTTTTTCTGCCGGAGGATTTTTAAATTCTTCAGGAGCATCGTCCCTTTCGGAATTCCATCTTGGCAGGTTCATTTGTTTTCTTACAATACCAATTCCTACATGTACACGCCATTCATCCATTTTTAATTGTTGAGCCAAAATTTTGTGACACCCGATAGGAGGTAACGGCAATAATGGTGAATACAAGTTTTGAATAGCCATTAATTGATCAGGAGAAACTGCCAATTTTCTTTTTGGGAAAGGTAATTTAGGTAACATCATTTTTTGTCTTACCAAATTTATCCCAAAAAATACTTTTTGAGGCTCCAAACCTATTTTTTCGCCGATAACTTCATGAGCATCAGGGTTTGGCAAAGGAAGCATGGTTTTATAAAAAGCTTCTATTTGAGCAACTTGATCCCTGCTGATAAGTAGTTGTTTTGGAGCAGGACGTCTTTGTCCACCGCGATTAAATCCGCCGCCGCCACGGTTAAATCCGCCACCGCCGCCACGGTTGAATCCGCCGCCTTCACGATTTCCGTAACTGCTACCGCCGCCACGGTTGAATCCGCCGCC
>JAEWLZ010000314.1 GCA_023457295.1 Cyanobacteria bacterium OH_PDB_112 | reverse complement strand
TCCAAGACCCATATCATCCGCCAATATTCCGTTTAAGCCGTAAGAATATAAAAACCACAGCCAACTTAAGCCTTTAGACTGGTATTCGCGCAAATCTGCTTTTAAACCTTTTGGGAGTTCAACTTCTTCCATCGTGTTGAACGTACTTATTTGTTCCCAGAATTTTTCAAATTTTTTGCTCATTTTGAATTCTACGCCGATATCCAAAAGTTCCGCAATAATGCCTGCACGGAAAGTTTTTATGTGATATTTTTCTCCCAAAACATCTTTTATCGCATCAAAACTGTTTAGGGATTTGTTTATCATAAGCATCTGTGTTGCCGGAATCTCTACAAAACCTTTTTCGTCAGGATTATAATATTTTTTACCTGATTTAAAGTGTTCCTCAAACTCTTCGAAAGAGAATTTTTTGCGTCCTAAAGAAAAATAAAATTCTAAATAAAAACTGTCGGTAGTTTTGTCAAAGTCAGTTTTTGCATTAATAACAAGAGGGCTTTCATGTATTTTTAATGCCTCTAAATTATTGTCTGATTCAAAAACCCAGTCAGCAGGAGCATGCGGCATATGAAAGTTATAAAAATCTACGGCATCGTCAACACTCATACTTAAATTGTTTGTCTGAGTAGGTGCAAAGCGGCATTCTTGAAGAATTTCATAAGCATTTTTTTCATATTTCAGGTTTCTTTTTACCCAATAAATTAAATCTTCTTTAGGATACTTTATCGTAATATAAGGTGTTTTTTGGGTTGTTTTGCTGTAAGAAACTCTGTTTCCGTCATATTCAAAATCTAAAGTACCTTTGAGCTCGAGTTCTTCATTTAAAGATAATTTTAAAATACTTTTAGGAGGGCGTTGTTCAAGAGTTAAACGCTCTAGAGTTTCAGAAATTTCAACAGGCATAAGTTTTTTGAGTTTAGGAAGCTCTTCATAAACAAACTTTCCACCTTCATCATCTCGAATATCTGTAAAAGTTGATTTCGTCAAATAATGTGGGAGGATTGAAACAGGCGTTGAAATAGGGAATACAAGATTTTTATACTTGCCCCATTGAATTGTTCTTGCAAAATATTCAACCTCTTCAAAAGGATAAATATCCTCAGAATTGGGCCTGTGCCAATGTAATGACAAAAGGACATTGCCGACCGCCGAAACATTCACCGAAAGGACTAACTTCCACTCTTCATTTTCAAAAAGGAGTCTTTTTTTACTTTCTGAATCTATAACTTCTTCCGCGAATTTTAAATAATTCATAACAGTATCAAATTTTGTTGTCGGAATGTCATACCATTGATATTTTTGAGTGGGTCTTATTTGTTTAAAAATTTCCTGAATAAGTCCCAGCTCAATTTTTTCCGCATTATTAAATTCTGTAATTTCACCGGTTTTCTGCAATGCCAAAACGGCTTTAAGCAAAGCTTCTATGTCATTTACAACTTGATTTGATTTGCGGTCTATTATTTGGATGCTGATAAATTTTTGTCTTTTTTTAGAGTCAAGAACAAATTTGTAATTCCCTTGAGGATTTTTGATTGGAGGAGGATTTTCTTCCGGATATTCAAAAATCATATCTGTGCGTTCAGTTAAATAATCATCATAAAAATGATATTTTATAGTTTCAAGACCTACTGCAACAGCATGCTTGCACCATTCTTCAGTTAATGGGCAATCGCATTTAGCCTTAATATCATCTTCTGAAAATTCAAGATTTATATTGTAATGGGCTTGAAAGTTACCCTTGACTTTTGCGTTGACAATATTGTCTTCGCGTTTTATTTCAAGGATTTGTGATTGCTGATAATAATTATAGCCTCTTCTCCAACTTCCCGGTTTTGATCTGTCTTTTATGAATTTAAAGTTAAACATACACACTCTGCACTTTAAAAGCGCGGTTACTAAACATATTTGCCATAGGCTTACTCTCTATAAGTGCTAATATACTACACTTTTTGCTTTTGGGCAAATTATTTTTTAATCAAAACAAAAAATAGAACGAATTCAACTTTTACCCTAAAAAAGAATACCTATACGATTAGTCCTTATTGAGAGTGCGAATTCGACTTTAAACATAGAATAATTCAGTTAAACACTTTACTGAAAACATTTACAAATGAAAAAAGGTATGTACTTAACGAATAAAATCCGAATTTAATCGGATAGGTATTTCTTACGTAAGGAGGTAAAACATATGAAGTTCAAAAAATTAACCTTAGCTGCTGCAATATCTATTGGTTTAGCAAGTGTTGCGACGGTAGGTGCTTTTGCAGATGCAAATCAGGATTTAGCATGCGGATGCGCGCCTGCTGCTCCTGCAGTAGTTTCTCCAGCATGTCCATGTGAGCCATGTTGTGAGCCGCAACCTGCTTGTCCTTGTCAAACGGTTTGTGAACCTTGTGACAAACCTGTATGCGGTACAGCGCCAAATGTGTGTGGAAAACCTGAGGCAGGTTCTATCCATTACGCTTACCCTGAATCTATTTTCAGCGGAAACACTGTAACTCATGCAGACCCATATGACATTAATTTGAGCCAAAAAGATGGCGTTAGTGTAGCAAGATCAAGCGGAAGCTGCGGATGTCCTGAGGCTATGCCTGTTGTTTCGCAAAATTGCGGATGCGGATGCGAAACAGGTGCAGCTGTTGCTCCAAATTTGGATTGCTGTTCTATCACTGCTCCATTTGGTTCTGCTATTGTTAACCGTGATTGTGAAAAAATGGATGGAGCTGCTTGCCCTATTCAAATTAAAACAGAAACCAGCATGCAGGCAATGAAAAAATCATTCAATCCTTTTCAAATGCCTACAACAGGATGTGCAACTCCGGTTGCGGTAAGTAGTGTATTTTGTGATGTGCCTGAAGGATATTGGGCAAATTGCGATATCAACAAACTTGTTTCTAAAAATGTTATCGCAGGATATCCTGACAGAACATTCAAACCAACCCTACCTGTTTCAAGAGCAGAGTTCTCAAGTTTAATAGCAAACGGTCTTGAATTATGCCGTTGCGCAGAAACAACTTGCCCTGCTTTTAATGATGTTGCGGGAAATCACTGGGCTAACAGTACTATTCAACGCAGCGTAGCAGCAGGCTATATGGCAGGATACCCTGATTGTACGTTTAAACCAGGCATCCCTGTTTCAAGAGCAGAAGCAATTACAACAATTGCAAAAGCTTTCAAATGCCCTGAAATGTCTGACTGTGAAGCGGATCAAATTTTGAGTCAATATCAAGATGGCTGCAAAGTTCCTTCATGGGCTAAATTGGCAGTTGCTAAATCACTCAAACAAGGATTACTTCAGGATACTTTAACTCCTAATATGATTAAACCTTGTGAAGATGCTTCAAGAGCAGATGTAGCTTCTATGCTTGCCAAAGCAAGATTGGCTCTTTGCATAGACAAGCCTGAAACAACAGGATGTGCTTGTGATAATCAAAAAACAGCTTATATTGAAAACTGCGAAACAGTAGATATTCCTACTTTGAAAGTTCAATTCGGAGACAGAATTTCTGCTGCTGCAAGTAATATCGGTGACCGTTTTGCAGGTAAAACAATTGACCCTGTTGTAATTAACGGTGTTACATATCCTGCTTGTTCAAAAGTAGAAGGTATTGTTACAGACGTTGAAAGACCAAACGGAGAATGTCCAGGCGGCTTGAAAATAGCTCTTACAGATATCAAAGGCTGTAATAGTGACTGTGAAGCTAAACTTCCTCGTCAAATATTAAATGCTCAAATAGAATGTGCTAAAAACCAAAATTGGTTCTCAAGATTGGTACAAGCACCTTTCACTCTCGTAGGAGGAACTTTGGGTATTGCAGGAAGAACTGTTGGCGGAATCATTGTTAACGCTTCTAATGCGGCTGAAAATGTTACTAACGGTGTTGGTGTAGGTACTGCTGAGTTGTTCTCATTCAGCAAACCTGCTTGCAGCTGTTGTGACAGCGCTAATAAATTTACGGCAGCAGGCAGAAGCTACGGCGATGCTATCGTTGATTTAGCAAAAGCTCCTGTTGATATCCTAAGAAGTTCAATTTCAGGTGCGGCAGGCGTTCTTCAAAATGCTAACAATGAGCTTGGTTACCTTGTAAATCCTGACGGTAAAAAGATTTCTATCATCAATCCTGATGAAAAAGTTTCTTTTGCTTTCGGTGTTTGCAATTCACAACAAGCAGCTCCTGCTTGTCCAAGCTGTCCATCTGACTGCGATTGCAAATAATAAAGGGTTTAATACCCATAAAAGACGGGGCTTATGTCCCGTCTTTTTTTATTTTTTTAAGCTATATTTCCATTATTTTTTGTTTTTAAACACTGAAAAAATGAATTGTTAAGAAATATTAATGATTTTTTATATCTAATTTGTATCTAATTTTTATTTTAAAAATACTTAATAAGTATTGATTATTTATATATTCAGGAATGGGTGCTATCAGTAAAATCCTTGCTGGTATACGGTTTCAGGGTTTTGGAAAAAATTCAAAATAATATAAATAAAAAAGGCAATTTTTTTTGAATGATTGTTTTTATTAAAGTATGGGAAGCAAATAAAACAGAAACAAGGGAAGTTAATACTGGAGGTTATATCCTAAAATGATTACGGTTTTCGCACCACGAAAAATATCACTTCTGTCAATGATAGCAGATACCAATTTCCAAATCACTCTGTTAAATCAAAAAAGAATGAATTTGGCAACAGTTGGAATGACTATCGCTGACGGTCAAATATCTCCGGATGAAGTTCAGCAAGCTAACTACTATACACAAAACGGCATTGCAAACGTAATTAACTTCGGAAACGCTTTAACCCAACAAACAGCATATTCGGGTCAACCTACTATGATGGTTTTCAGAAACCCGATGAATCCAAGCATTATTTCACTTCACACTAAAGCAGTAGAACAAGCAAATGCTCAATTAGCTGCACAAGAAAAATCTCTTGATATTCAAATTAAGCAGCTTGAAACAAAATTGAGTATGTATGAAAAAGAGTACGACGTAGTTATTGACCAAGAAAAGAAATCTATCGAACGTGGAACTCCTAAATACGCTTAAGCTTTAGTTATCCAAAACAATTTATCCTCTAAGCAAAATTTTATCCTCTAAGCAAATTTTATATCCTCTAAGTATCCTCTAAATATCCTCTATTTATCCTCTTATCGAAGCTCTGAAAAGAGCTTTTTTATTTTGCGGATTTTTGACGGGAGTAAAACTCGCCTTGCGAACTATTCGATGAAGTGGCAGATTTGCTTAATGCAAATCGAAGCGAAGTTAAGAGTTATGAGTTGCTAAAATCACAAGAGGTATTGTATTTTGTATAAAAAATCTATAAAATAAAACTTATGACAGAAATTTTAACTGAAAAACAAAATCCCGATACAATAAATATAGATGTTTTAGAACCTCTTGGTATAGTTGAGCTTATAAACAAAGAGGATAAAAAAATCGCAACTGCTGTTCAGAAATGTCTTAAAGATATTGCTGTTGCAGTCAGTTTTGCGGAAAAAAGTTTTTTGCAAGGCGGCAGGCTTCTTTATTTTGGCGCAGGAACAAGCGGTAGGCTAGGTGTTCTTGATGCGTCTGAATGTCCTCCTACTTTTAGTGCCGATGCGGATATGGTTCAAGGATTTATTGCGGGGGGCGATTATGCTTTAAGAAACGCTGTGGAAGGGGCTGAAGACAATACCGAAGGCGGCAGATTAGCTGCTTCTGAAGCCCAAGTTTCTCAAAATGATACAGTCGTTGTATTATCTGCCAGCGGAAACCCGAATTATGTTATGGGGGTTTTGGAGAAAGCTCGAATAGAAGGAGCTAAAACAGTTGCAATTACCTGCAATAAAGAATCAAAAACAAAAGAAATGGTAGATTGTTTTATTTGTGTTGATGTAGGTCCTGAAGCAATAAGCGGTTCGAGCAGAATGAAGGCGGGAACTGCTCAAAAAATGGTTCTTAATATGCTTTCAACAGCTTCTATGATTAGGATTGGGAAAGTTTACGAAAATCTTATGATAGATTTAAGACCTACAAATATAAAACTAAAGAAAAGAGCAGCAGGTATAGTTTCAAAAATTACAGGCATATCAAAGGAAAAAGCCGCACAGCTCTTGGAGGAAAATGATTACAAAATCAAACCTGTGATTTTGATGATAAAATACAAAATTGCTTTTGAAAAAGCAACAGAAGTTTTAAAAGCAAATAACGGAGTTTTAAGAAAAGCTTTTCAACAACTCGGGTAAGTTATTTTGCCCATAATGACAGGTCTTGCCGCTCCTGTGCATGAAGGCAGGTTGTTTGGCATTTTATAATATGTACAGTAGCCTAAAATTGCAAAAGCAAGGGCCTCTTTATATTTGTCGGGAATTCCAAAATCTTCATGAGTTTTTATTTCTAGAGGATAAAAATATTTATCCAGTTGGCCCATAAGATATTTGTTGAAAACCCCGCCGCCTCCGATTACAATTTCTTTAATTTTCACTTTAGGAAATATAAAGTTTTCATATGCATCAAAAATAGTTTTAGCGGTAAGAGCTGTTATGGTTGAAATAATATCGTACTTATCTTTTGGTGCATTCAAAAGAATTTTGTTTGCATATTCTTTACCGAAAAATTCTCTCCCCGTTGTTTTTGGAGGTTTTTTTAAATAATATTTTTCTTTCAAAAGCTCATCTAGCCAAATTTGGTCTACTCTGCCCTGTCTTGCAAGATGCCCTTCATAGTCGCACTTTTGTCCGAAAAGAGTTTGAGCGAAATAATCTATAAGCATGTTGCCCGGACCTGTGTCAAAAGCGAAAGTTTCACCTTTAGGGTTAAGTACTGTTACGTTTGAAATACCGCCGATGTTTTGAATACATCTTGCTTCATCACGTCCGAATATAACTTCGTCACAAAACGGAACAAGAGGTGCGCCATGTCCTCCGAAAGCGATATCAGAAGGTCTGAAATCACCTACGGTAATAGTATTTGTGCGATTTGCGATAACAGAAATATCTCCGATTTGGAGAGTGCTTTTTTTAGGATTATGCCATATAGTTTGCCCGTGAGAAGAAATTATATCCGCTCTTACTTCAAGTTTTCGGGCGCATTCGGCGAATAGTTCACCTAATTTAAAATTCATATCGCAAACTTCGGCAATCGTACCTTCGTTATTTGCCAATTTTAAAATTTTTTCTTTAACTTCTTCAGGAAAAGGTATTGATGCCGTATCAATAATTTGAAATGTCAAATCAGGACGAATTAACGCCAAACAGGCATCTATTTCGTCAACAGAAGTTCCTGACATTATTCCTATAACTTTTTTTTCTTCCATAGGAATAATTTATCAGAATTGATGAAAAATCACAAATTCATTTTAGCCTTGCTTAATAGTTCCTTGTGTTCTTAAATAAGCAGCGTTTTTGTCAAGAGTTTCCTGACTGGCTATAAGAGATGTCACGGCAGGTTTTTTGAAGTTAATTTGTGCTGCTTTTTGGACATCTTCGGCCGTTACATTTTCAACAGCTTTTACAAATTCTTTTGTATAATCTGTTCCATAGAAGCTTTCTGAATTTTGTGAAATTTGGGCATGTTTTCCGCCAGTTGATTCAGTGTTAAATATTACTTTGCTCAAAAGTGCTAATTTTGCCGCATTTAAGTCTTCTTCAGTTACTTTTTCATTAACAAGTTTGTTTATGTGTTTATTAAAACCTTCAATGGATTTTTGTACATTTTGATGATACTCAAGTCCATTATCGGGGTCTTGTGTTGTTGTTTTGATATTAAGTTGCAAAATAGCGTCTTTGTTGTTTGTTATAAAGTTTGATTTTACCGCATAAGCCAATTTTTGCTTTTCTCTCAAATCTTCAAAAAGCCCTTCTTTTCCGTTAGAAAGAACTGAGTTGAGAACCATCATTGTAGCGGTATCTTTTATATTTCCTGATAATTTGATTTTATAAACTTTTTCAATTGAAGCTTGATTACGATCTTCTGACTGTATAAGGACTTCATTTTCTTTTAACTCATATGTATCAGGATTAAATTTGTACTCGTAAGGTTTAAATTTTAATGAAATACCTTGCAAGTTAGTAAGGTTTCTTTGTTTTTCTTTTTCGGGCGCGCTGATTGTTGTTTTGGCAATAGCATCGCTCATAATACCGAAGTACAAGCTTTTTACATCATCTATAGTTAAGTAATCAAGATTTTTGATGGCTTTATCATAAGATGTAAAGTTTGGATTGTCCGGGAATAATTCTTCTCCTACTTTGTCATCAGGAGTTTTGGGAGAGCTTTGGTACTCAAGACGCAATTGAGCTTTTGCTTTTTCAAAATTTTCCTGAGAAAAATTAGGAGCAAGCAAAACTTCTTTTGCAAGGTTTATACCTGCTTTAATATTGCCTGTATCTGATTTTGCATTAATCATTATTTGGTTGTTTTTAGCATAAAAACCGATATCAACGCCTTCTCTTAAAGCTTTGTTGTTAAAATCTTCTTTTGAAGTATAAGCAGAACCCATATTGAGCATTGTTGCCAATAACAAGTCGCATCCTGGTTCTGTATTTTTTATGTTGGGATTTTTTAACCCCATTGTCAAATAAGAAAAAGATGTACTTGCTTGATGGTAATCTACACGCATATTATTTGAAAGATTGTAGCTGTCGACTTGTCCCATATCAAGCTTGTCTGCCGCATCACTGTGGAAGTTGCCTTTAAAGCTTACATTTTGACCTACGGTTGTTGATTTTGGATGAAGAACAACAATAGAAGCTTTATTCAAGTCTAAAAACTCGTCTGCTGCTTTTTGAATATCTTCCGTAGTTAATTGGTCAATCATTTCATATGATTTTTCAATATCTTCTATTTTGTTTGTAACTGTTGCAGTACCTATCATTTGGGTTAAGTACATAGAAGATTCGGCTGTTATTTTGTATTGTTTTTTAAGACTGTTTTTTATTGCCTGTAAATCACCATTTGATAATGTTTGAGATTTGGCTTTGTGAATACCTTCATAAATAGCTTTGAGTCCTGCTTCACTGTCAGAATCATTGAAAGAAGCGCTCAAAAGTACTGCGCTTCGGTCTTCGGGATTATTTGAAACCATTTCGGTTGAATAATCAATATAAGTATTGTATTTGGAAAGTGCTTTTGACAATGCGGTATTATCATTGCCTGCAAGTGACAGTAATAAAGCATTTACTGCAACCTCGCCTTTGATATCATTGTTTTTAGGGCCTATAAATCCGATATTTACAGATGCGGAATTTATACTATCGCACTTAATATCCTGTCTTACTGATTTTTCGATAGGATTAAGCGGCTCATATCTTTTTTCGGCAGAAGGAGACCTTCTGGAGATAAAGAGTTTATTTAGTTTTTGAGCTGTTTCATCAGGGTCAATATCACCTACAATCACTGTAACCATATTATCGGGAGTGTAGTATTTTTGATAATATTCATTAACTTTATTTCTGTTTAAGTTTTGAATATTACCGACGCTGCCTCCTATCAAATCACTTGATTTGGTGTCAATTTGAAACAGATTTTTTAATAAAAGATTTTGCGCTTTTTGATAAGGCTGGTCTTCGAGCATTTGTATTTCAGAGCAAACTATGCCTTTTTCTTTATCTAGGGTATCCATTGTAAAAGTAGGTGCTTCAAGCATATTTGCGTGAATTCCCAACATTTTATCAAAATCTTCTTTAGAATGAACAGGAGATGAAATAAAATAATTTGTAGATGCAAAACCAGTTGCCGCATTGTAGAGTCCGCCCATTTTTTTGACATCTTCCACAAATTCATTAGGTTTTAAATTTGAAGAACCGTTAAATAAATTATGTTCTATATAGTGGCTTATGCCTCTAATATCATCAGTTTCATTGATAGAACCGACTTTTACATAAGTATTTATTGTCATTGGACCTTGTTTTTTAATAGCAACAACTTTTTGTCCATTTGCAAGTTCATAAATTTGGGCATTTTGGCATCCCGGGATTTTAATTTCACCGGTTTTTTTAGCAGGTTTAGGTTGGATTGGCGTATATACCGCATTAACAGGAGCTTGCGGCTGGTTACTTTGTACAGGATTGCTCATAGAAGAAGAACTGTTTTCAGTTACAGCTTCATTTCTTACAAAGCTTGTGCTCAAGACTTTATGACCAAAATTCTGCATAGAGTTTATATTAATGTTAATATTATTCACCTTTACCTGACTTGAATTTATCTATTATATAAAATAAAAACCCGTCTGGAAATAAAATTGCCCTATTTTATTACAAAAAGAGCTAAATTTTTACAAAATTTAAACTTTTTATTTAAAAATACTCTTAATGCATAGCCGACATATCGGTTTTTTTAGAAGTTTTAACTCTTTTAATACAAAACAAAAAAGGTATTAAGCAAAGACAAGCCAACCCAAAAACTCTAAAAGCATCCATATATGCCCAAAGAGCTGATTGTTTGAGCAATTGCGCATATATTAAAAAATCAGCTTTGTGTTCGGCGATGACAGGATTCATATATTGAGAGAGCATTCCTTTAAGTTCTGCTGATTTGTAATTAAAAGCGGGATTCATAGGGGTCAAATTTCTTATCATAGAAAACTGATGCATTTGTGCATAGCGTGAAAGTAAAGTGCTTACGATAGAAGTTCCTATTGCTCCGCCTATATTTTTGAGTAGATTTTGGATTCCTGAAGCATTTGTCATTTTTTCATTTGATAAAGTAGACACAGCTAAAACCGATAGAGGTACTATACTGAAACCTAATCCCATACCCATTATAAAATTAGGAATAACTATATTTATCATCGAAATATCAAGGCTTAAAAAACCAAAAGAAATGCTCGATAAGCCTATACACAAAAGCCCTATGCAGACCATAATTCTTTCATCAATTTTGCCTGAAAATATCGCGGTCAAAGCAATTGCAAAAAGGCTTCCTGCTCCTCTCGGCATTGTTGCAATACCGCTTAAATAAGCGGTATAACCTAATAACATTTGTAAAAACAAAGGCATAATCGCAATAGAAGAATACAAAACCGCATTAAGTCCTGTAAGAAGAATAGTCCCAAAAGCAAAATTCCTGTCTTTAAAAACGCTCAAATCGATAATGGATTCTTTGTTTTTGATTTGAGATATAAAAAAACAAATCATCGAAACAAAAGAAATACCGGATAGGACACAAATCCATGTTGCATTGAACCAGTCTGCATTTTGCCCTTTATCAAGGACTATTTGCAATGACACAAGCCAGCTAATCAATAACCCAAACCCTAAAAAATCAATTTTTTGAAGGCCTTTTTTTCTAGCATAAGGAGGGTCTTCGATAAACATATTTGAAAACATTGCAGCCATAAGACCGAAAGGTAAATTTATAAAGAAAATCCAATTCCATGAATAATTATCTGTAAGCCAACCTCCTAAAAGAGGTCCAATGACAGGTGCTGTAACTACCCCAAGCGCAAATATCGACATAGCCACACCACGTTTTTCAACAGGAAAGCTTTCCATCATAATTGCTTGAGCAATAGGGAGCAATGCGCCTCCTCCTATGCCTTGAATAATCCTTGAAATAAGCATCATTTCGAGAGAATTAGAGACCCCGCAAAGAACAGATGCGAAAGTAAAAATTAAAATACAGGCGATGAAAAAGTTTTTTCGGCCAAAAACACTACTAAACCATGCAACAGAAGGCAAAATTATACCGCTTGCAATAAGGTAGCTTGTCAAAATCCATATAGATTCTTCCTGGCTTGCCGAAAAACTTCCCGCCATATGAGGTAACGCTACATTTGCAATGGTGGAATCTAAAACAAAAATAAAGGTTGCAAGCATAACTGCAAAGGCTATAAGCCACGGACTGTGAGATGGTTTCCAGTTTTCATCCGTATGTGACATATTATTTTACTCTTACTTTTGGAACGGCAGACATCCCCGGAACTATTGTATAACGAGGGTCAATAGTTTCATCAAATACGATTTTTACAGGGATTCTTTGTACGATTTTAACAAAACTTCCGACAGCATTTTCAGGAGGAAATAAACTTGCTTTTGCTCCTGAACTGCGCTGAATACTGTCAACTTTACCTTTGAAAATTTTATGCGGATAAGTATCGATTTTTATATCAACGCTTTGTCCGGGACGCATATTTTCAAGTTGATTTTCTTTGAAGTTAGCCACTACCCAAACCTTAGACGGAACAAGCACCAAAATAGGCTGACCCACTTGAACATATGCCCCTTTTTCAATCGCTTTTGATGTTACATAACCTGCTTGAGGCGCATAAATTTTTGTAT
The DNA here is from genome assembly GCA_023457295.1 of Cyanobacteria bacterium OH_PDB_112. Taxonomy (GTDB): domain Bacteria; phylum Cyanobacteriota; class Vampirovibrionia; order Gastranaerophilales; family CAJFVJ01; genus JAEWLZ01. The sequence continues at coordinate 9,064 of JAEWLZ010000314.1, read as the reverse complement.
AAGAAAGATTTAATTCAGCCTGCTGTTTTAAAGCTGCAAGCTGTTTCAATTCGGCATCGGCAATCCTATCACTTTTGACGGAAAGGAGATTCTGGTTTGCTTGTGTAAGCCTTGCTTTAGCTGAATCATAACTTGTTTGAGCTTCATCAACCTGTTGTTTGGATACAGCACCTTCATTATAAAGAACCGTATATCTTTCAAGGTCTGCTTTAGCAAGATTTATGGATGATGTGGCGGCATTAAATTCCGCTTTTGCGTTATTTTGGCGGAAAATAGCCATATTATACTTTGCAATAGATTCTCCAACTCGAGTTTTATAATCAGAAGAATCTATTTCTGCCAGTAAATCACCTTCTTTTACAACCTGATTGTCTTTTACATAAACATTTGTAATTTGCCCCGAAACTCTTGGCGCAATTGGCACAGCATGTGTATCAACATAAGCATCATCTGTTGATACAAAATGCGATTCATGTATGGCAAAAGCGCAAATTATTACCAGCAAAAATGTCAAAACTGATGCCAAAATATATCTTTTTTTAATCGAAGTTTCTTTCTCTTCCATCTTTTTCATCCTTATATCTGAATAGTTATATCTTTACTTAAATTTTCTCTGATTTTTCTTAAAATATTTTTCACAAAATCTAATTCTTCCATCGAAACACCATCTAAAGTCTTTAAAAAAACTTTCTTAATTTCCGGAGAAATCTTTTCATAAAGTTCTTTTCCTTTTTGTGTAATACTAACCATTTTTACAAGCCTTTTTTGACGAGTATCAACTACTCTTGAAACAAATCTTTTTTCTTCAAGAATATTTAAGAGACGACCTGTGTTTGAACGGTCTTTCAGAATTTTCTTAGAGATATCTCTTTGGCAAACTTTTTCTTCTTGCGAATAATATAAAGCCTCTAAAACACAGAACTGTTCGGCTGTAACTTCATAATTACTAAAAAATTGCGCCCCTTTAATCCTGTAATACATAGAGGTCTTTTCAACCGCATATAATAAACTATCTTCGAAAGTTTTAATTTTTTGCTCTTGTTCTAACATTTTTGCCTTTTTAAAATAAATTATCACTTACTTAACTTGGTGGCTATATGTTGTTATAATTAACTGTTGTAATCACAACAACATTATGATAACATAATGAGTGAAATGACGCAAGCAAAAATAAAGGGCATAGCATGAGCAGACAAAAACTAATAAGTATAGTTATTTTAGCGGGGATTTTAAATCTTAATTTCTTACCTTTAGAAGCAATGGAATGGGGACAAAAAAAGGTTTTGAGCGCCGGAATTGCCGAATATAAATTTGAATATGTAAATATGAATTGGTGGGAATCTTTTAACGATGATATCCTGAAAGGTTATATTACAAAAGCGCTTGACCGAAACAATGACCTTAAAATAGCATCTTTGAAAGTCGAAGAATATAACCAGATGGCAAAAATACAGTTTGCCGACCAGCTTCCTTCTATGAGTGTATTTCCAATGCTGAACAGCCAAAAAAATGGGGGAACAAGTTATTTTGGCGGCTCTTATATGTTTCCGTTGCTTGTTAATTACGAAGCGGATATTTTCTTAAAGAACAGGGACAAGACAAAAGCTGCAAAAAAACAGTTAGAGGCTTCAAAATTTGATGAAAGAGCTGCATACATTGCCATATCTTCTGCTGTGGCAAGCACTTATTTTAATATCATAAGAGCCGACAAACTTGTTGATATTCAACAGGAAATTGTTGATTACAAAAAACAAATCTGTGACCTGACGCAAAAACGCAATATTCAAGGACTTTCTTCAACCGCAGATACAGTAAGGTCGGATAAAGAACTTTTGGCGGCAGAAACAGATCTTATAGAATTTGAGAAAAACAGAAAAGTTTTATTAAACCAACTTGCTGTTTTAATCGGTGAAAGCCCCTCTAATTCAGAAGAACTCAAAAGAATTGCTTATAATGATATAAGCTTTAATCAGGAAATTCCATCCGAAATTCCTTCCGAGGTTATAGTACGACGTCCTGATGTTTTAAAGGCGGAAAATCAGGTCGAGAAAGCCGGACTGGATGTCAAAATTGCACGAAAAGAACTTTTACCAACATTAAATATCGGCGGACTTTTGATGTTTAGCTCTTCCAGTTTAAGCAATGCTTTTGATTGGCAACATACACTTGCAGCAGTTGGTGGAGGACTAATATGGCCTGCTTTTACGGGCGGCAAAAAAATAGGAAATCTTCGCTTGAAAAAGAATTATTATGAACAGATTTTGCAAAGTTATCATAAAACAAATCTTATTGCTATTCAGGAAGTCAATGATGCTTTGAGCAATTTGAAACTTGATGATGAAAAATATCAGCAAAACCTTAAAAAACTTCAAATGGAAGAAAAAGATTTTGGCTATAATCAGAGAAAATACAGTCAGGGAGCTATTTCTTACCTTGATTTGATTCAAAGAAAAGAAAACCTTTTGAATATGAATAAAGTCGCAATATCAAGCGGCACTGACAGAATTATTGATTATATCAGCCTTTATAAAGCGACAGGAAGCAAAATCCCGACCGGAAGTAACTTATAAAGTTATACTATAACTTCTTTTAAAGCATCAAAAGCAAAGTCCACTTCTTCCTTTGTAATAACAAGTGGCGGTGCAACACGAATAATATTTTCGTGAGTTTCTTTCACCAAAATTCCGTATTCACGGAAAAGTTTTTCGCAATACGGACGAGCTTTGGTGTTGAGCTCTATTCCTATAAAAAGCCCTTTTCCGCGTATTTCTTTAATCATAGGTGATGAAAGTGTTTTAAGTTTATTCATAAAATAATCACCCATTTTTTGAGATTTTTCGATGAGGTTTTCTTCAACTAAAACATCAAGCGCAGCCATTGCAACAACGCAGGCAAGAGGGTTTCCGCCAAAAGTAGAGCCGTGTTCTCCGGGATTGAATACACTCATAATTTCTTTGCTTGCAAGAAATGCTGAAACAGGGTAAAAGCCGCCTGAAAGAGCCTTGCCGATAGTTACAGCATCGGGTTTTATATTTTCGTGTTCGTATGCGAATAATTTACCTGTTCGCCCTAGTCCTGTCTGGATTTCGTCTAAAATCATAAGAATATTGTTCTCATCACAAATTTTTCTTATTTCTGCCAAATAACCCATAGGAGGGATTTTTATTCCTGCTTCGCCTTGAATAGGTTCAAGCATAATCGCAACAGTATTTGGAGTTATAGCTTTTTTTATCGCCTCAATATTTCCGTATTCTGCAAGGACAAATCCTTCCATATAAGGTCCAAAACCGTATTTTGAGGACTCATCAGTCGAAAAACTTACAATCGTTGAAGTCCTGCCGTGAAAATTGTCTGTACAGACAATGATTTCTGCTTTGTTTTCTTCGACTTTTTTATGGGTGTAACCCCATTTTCTTGCAGCTTTAATAGCTGTTTCGACGGCTTCAGCACCTGTGTTCATAGGCAGAACCATCTCGTAACCTGTCATTTTTGAGAGTTTTTCATAATAAAGCGGAAGTTTGTCATTACGAAAAGCGCGGGATGTGAGAGTAACTTTTTGTGCTTGCTCAATCATAGCTTTGAGAATTTTCGGGTGGCAGTGACCTTGATTAACGGCAGAATATGCACTAAGACAATCAAGGTATTTTTTGCCTTCAACATCATAAAGCCAAACACCTTCGGCTCTTTCCACTACAACATCAAGAGGCTTGTAGTTATTTGCTCCGTATTGTTTTTCAAGGTCTATATAATATTGCGAATTTTTCATAAAAAAACCCTCCGTTCATTCTTTATATTCTCAAGGAAATACAAAGAATGCAAACGTGAATTTTTTAGCTCTCCTCGCAATGATTTGCTCGGCTTAAATCGTCTTGGATTATTGGCGCTTCAGTGCTTTTCGCTTCGTTTCTGTTTTACTTTTTTATGAAACAATCACTCAGCAAAGCACTTCACGGAGACGTGCTGGGCTCGCTTTGTTAGCACGGCGCACTTGCCAAATCCGCTATACGGCATCGGGGAAGATTTTTACGACTTTAAGATGTCTTTCTTCTCCTTCGCCCACGCTTTCGCTTCTTAAATTATGCTGATCTAAAAGCTCGTGTTGAAGTTTTCTGATTCTTGCGTTTCGTGGAGTCAAAGACACTTCATTTGCGCCATTTTGCAGTTTTTCAACAGCATCTTTAACTTCATCAAGAGCAACTTCTGTTTCATCAAGATAATTTTGGGTAACTTCAAGATCACCATCTTTATCAAGTCTTAGAGCTTCTTTTAAGACTTTTTGTATTTGAGGCATTGAATTTGTCTTTACATAATGAACAGGCAATCTGTAATCTTTTGCTATGCCTAGGATTTTTGCCCCGCCTTTGGAATAACTTTTGTGGGCGATAACCAAATCCGCCTCATCAATATTGCGGGTAACTTCAGCACTTATCCCAAGTCGCTCTATGGCTTTGTCAACAATAGTACGGTTTACCGCATATATATAGACTTTTCTCATGTCCTGAACTTCTTTGATATATTTTTCGACATTGAAGTTTCTGTTCATAACATTGTCAGGGACTTCAATTTTACAGACTGTTTCAACTTTTTCTTCGACAATTTTTGCTATCGGAGCTTCTGAATCTACACGTCTGACTTCCGGTTTGATAGGCCATTCTCTCAGAATATAATCAACAGCTTCTGCAACATCTGTATATATTGAGAGAGTATCACGGTCGATTATTTCTATTACGATATCAAAAGTGGGTTTCTTTTCTCTTTCAAGGATTGTTTTTTGCGTTGCGCGTCGTCTTGCTTCGTCATCCCCTAAAGTAACAGAACTTACTCCTCCTATCAAATCTGACAGAACAGGGTTTTTGATTAAGTTTTCAAGAGTATTACCATGTGCCGTAGCAACAAGCATAACACCACGTTCTGCGATAGTTCTTGCGGCAAGAGCTTCTTCTTCCGTTCCGATTTCATCGACTACGATAACTTCAGGTGTATGGTTTTGTACAGCTTCTATCATAATATCTTTTTGACGTTCAGGAGAAGGAACTTGCATACGTCTTGAGTGTCCTATAGCACGGTGCGGAACATCCCCGTCGCCTGCAATTTCGTTTGAAGTATCAACTACTACAACTCTTTTCCCCATTTCATCGGAAAGTGTACGAGCTATTTCGCGAAGTTTTGTGGTTTTCCCTACCCCGGGACGACCGAGGAAAAGAATGCTTTTGTTTTTCAAAACAATATCTTTTATACATAAAATAGTCCCGGTCACAACTCTACCGATTCTGCACGTAAGGCCGATTGTTTTGCCTTTTCTGTTTTTTATCGCGCTAATCCTGTGTAGTGTGCCGGGAATTCCAGATCTATTATCGCTTGCGAAGTCTTCAATCTTTGCTGTCAGATAATCAAGATCTTCCTGCGTTACTAAACTTTGACCGAGGTACTCTATCCTCCCGTCCGAACGCCGTATTTCGGGAACTCTGCCCAAATCTAATACGACTTCAATTAAATCTTCGAGGTCCTTTTCTTTTAAATGCCCTATTACTTTCGGCGGTAAGACCCTGTAAAGTTTTTCAAGGTCTTCGTAAAATTCAACTTTGTTCATTTTGCCCTTTCTTATTAGACTACGAAACGGTGGTGAATTTTAGTCTTGGTGTTCCACTCCTTTATTCAATTTTGTGTACTTTCTTAACTACTTATATTATACCCTATTTTTATACTTTTGCCACACTTAAATACTATATATGTAGTAGTTCTTAACATATCATTATAAAAACAATCGTTGATATGTTTGGGATGTGGAAATGATTTTTTTAGACTATAAGAAAGTTTAGGGATTTTTATTGTTTGTATTTTGTAAAGAAATGTAAACTTTTATCCAAATTTTGAAATTTAACTTCGAATCAATACTTTATATATACAAGGTATATATTTAGGTTAGTTAATGAAAGGTTAAAAATATTATGTTTCAAAATGTTTCTTGTTCAAAATTCGGTACAGCTTTAAAAGGTATTCAAAAATCTCCTTGTGAAAATCAAGGACAACCACCTCTGGAATTTCTATCAAAGTTAAAAGATGCAGGCATTCCTGAAGATATTATTTCAAAAGGGCGTGAAGCTGTTGAAGACTTTGCAAAATTCAATAATATAGAACTTCCAAAGCCACCCGAACCACCCGCAGGTGAAAAACCTGATGTTATGCCGCCGGCTGGTGAAAAATCTCAAGGTGCGGCTCATGCTAACAAAAAATCAATGCTAAACAGAGAAACAAGCGATGGATTAAAAACTGTTATGGAAGAAAATAATATTCCTTGTTCAGGTAGCCTGAAGGATGATATTGCAGCCATAAAAACAGCTCTGAAAGCTCTTGACGGAGATGAGGCAAAATCGCTTAAAAATAAATTGCAATTAGCAGGCCTTGCCGTTGAAATGGTTGATGCTAAGGAAGCTTCCAAAAAAGCTTTTTGTGACTTGAATCAATTGGGAGCTTTGAATAAGCATATGCTTGTCGGAAAAAATGTAAAAAAATCAATCTAAGATAACAAATATGAATAAAAAGAGGCGGTAAATTTTTTACCCCTCTTTTTGAAATGTAAAAGAATATTACAATTTTTCTAAAACTTGAAATCCGTTACCTTAAATAAACTTTATATATATAAGATATAAGTTAGGCTAGGTAAAAGGAAAGTTATTATGCAAAAAGTTTCATTATCTTATGCGGGTTATGCAGGGAATAAACCTTCACAGGCAATTGCCGGAAGTAAATCTCAAGGTTTGGCACATGCTAATCAAAATTCTGCCTTGTTTAAAAAAGATATAAATTCGGTAAAACAGGAAATATCAACTGAATCAAGCATAAATAATACTAATGAGGTTTTATCTTCACCTGAATCATCATTAAATATCGTTAGAAATGAAGCTGCTGCAATTAGTGCAGCTATTGCAAAGATGAGTGATGCTGAAATTTCTGAATTAAAAGAGCAAATATCAACAGACTTGCTGCAAAACAAAGCAAAAATAAATGAAACAGCCAGTCAAAAGTCTATGTTAAATAGAGAAACCAGTTCTGATCTTAAATCTCTTATGGAGGCAAACAATATAACTTCCACTGGCAATCTAAAATCGGATATTGAAGCTATAAAATCAGCTATATCGAAATTGGATAAAGAAGATGCTAAAGCTTTGCATGAAAAGTTTAAATTTATGGGCGTTAATATAAATATTGCTAACAAAACTAATCAACGTAACGAATCTTTTAAAGATTTGGATCAATTAGCTATGATGAATAGACAATTTTTTCTTAATAAAAAAACAGTATAGCCAATAACATTTTTAACTTATACAGCAGTAATTATTATTTAGTGTATAATATTTTCTATGATTAAATATGCTGTAAGAATGCTAAAAAACAAATTTTTTGCCCTGAAAGTTCCTGAGTATTTGGAGCTTGAGCACGGGCAATACGTTCTTATTCGCACAGATAAAGGTGAAGAAGTTGCAAAAGTTATAAAAGTTTCTTCTTGTATCTCAGAAAAATGGGAAGGTAAAGATGTTGAATATTTACCTCTTATTAGGGCTTTGTCAAAAGATGACCTTCAAAAAATAGAAAAACTAAAAAAAGAAGAAGATGAAGCATTTGATAAGTGCAAAGAACTTGTTAAAACTCATAAACTTGATATGAATTTAACAAAAGTAAAATATACTTTTGATAAGGCAAAAATAACTTTTTACTATACAGCGCCTCAAAGAGTGGATTTCAGGGCACTTTTAAAAGATTTAACACAAACTTTCAGAGGGGTTAGAATCGATCTTAGGCATATAGGGGTGCGTGATGAAACTTCTATATTGGAAGGTAACGGACTTTGCGGAAGAGCTTTTTGCTGTTGCAGTTTTTTGCGAAATTTTGAATCTATTAATATAAAACTCGCAAAAGATCAAGGAATGCCTATAAATCCTAGTAAAATTTCGGGGGTTTGTGGAAGACTTTTATGTTGCTTGAATTATGAATATTCAAACTATATAGATGCCGCAAAAGGAATGCCTCCTGTGGGTTCCGGTGTTATGACCGCAGACGGTATAGGAAGGGTTTGCGCTTTACACTTTTTGAACGGCAAAGTTGCAGTCAAGCTTGAAGACGGAAAAGTTAAAGAATATACCAAAAATGAACTCGAAATGATTGATGATGATGTTAGCAATATTGAAATAAATATTCCGGTAACCCATGAAATTATGTCTGAAGAAGATACTAATATTAATATTAAAGAGCTTGAAGATGACAGATTTTCAGGTAGTGAAGTATAATTTCGATTTTATCTTTCTTCAGAGATAAAAAATCAAGTCGACCTGAAAACTTTATAAAATCAGTATAATTTTATATCAAAGTTACTTCAAAACTCTTAAGCATTTCTCCAAGAAGATTTAAAGGAAGTCCTACAATATTGTTGTAGCAGCCTTCAATTTTTTCTACAAATAATGAACCGTAAGCCTGAATCCCGTATGCGCCTGCTTTATCCATAGGTTCACCTGTTTTTATATATTCTTTAATTTCACGTTCTGTAATTTTTCTGAATTTTACTTTGCTTATGGTTGAATTTATTAAAGTTTTTTCTTCATATTTATCTATTATTGCAACAGCTGTAATAACTTTGTGTTCCCTGTTGCTTAATTGTTTTAGCATATTTTCGGCATCAGCTTCATCTTTGGGTTTGCCTAATATTTTTGAGCCTAAAACCACAACAGTATCTGCTGCAATAATTAAGGCTTCTTCTTGAATATTTTCTGAAACACTTTTCGCTTTTTGAAAAGCTAAAGATTCTATAAGATTGCGAGAAAATTTTTCACCTTCTATATTTTCTTCAAAAGTTGGTATTTTTATATCAAAATTAAGCCCTAATTGCTCTAATAAAAATTTACGGCGAGGTGATTGTGATGCTAGTATAATTTTTTTCTTTTCCATAATTTTGAGTCTAGCATAAGAAAAAATCTTTGTCTTTTAAGTAATTTTTGTAACAAATTTTTAATAATTCTTTAAAATTCTTCAAGCGGATGCGTATTTTTGTCGATGTGACGAGTGTATGTGT
>JAEWLZ010000313.1 GCA_023457295.1 Cyanobacteria bacterium OH_PDB_112 | reverse complement strand
TTTGGGTATTGAAATTTCTCTTGAAAGAGTACCGATAGTTCAAAAACAAATTATAGAAAAATCAAATAAAAAAAGTAAAACAGTAATAGTTGCCACTCAAATGCTTGAATCTATGATAGAAAATCCTATACCTACACGTGCAGAAACAAGTGATGTTGCAAATGCCGTTATGGATGGGGCAGATGCTGTAATGCTTTCAGGAGAAACCGCTGTTGGGGCATTTCCGGCAGGAGCAGTAGCGATGATGGATTCTATAGCTAAAAGTGCTGAAGATAGTCAGCTTATGACTTTGGATAAACTTATTACAGCTCCTGAATCTGTCAGAGAAAGAGAAAAAGATGCTTATGCTATTGTAAGAGCTCTTGTTGACATGGTTAAAGAAATTGAGGTAGGAGCAATCGTGGCATTTACAAAGACAGGTTATACTGCAAGATTGCTATCAAAGGCAAAACCTTCTGTTCCTGTTATAGCTATTTCTAACAGTATAGAAACTTGCCGTAGATTAAGTCTTTACTGGGGTATTAATGCTATACATATGGAAATAGAAAAACTGAATGAAAAACTTATGAAACGTTTGGATGCTTTATTTCTTGAAGAAAACCTTCTTGAACTAAAAGACAAAGTTATTATCACAGGTTCAATGCCTTATTTGGCAACGGGAGAAACTACAAACTTCATCAGAATTCATGAAGTAGGTTTTTACAGAGATTTTGTTTAATTAAGAGCGGCGGAACTGCCTGCTACATATCCTGTTGAAAAACAAGCTTGCAGGTTGAATCCTCCGCAAAGCCCGTCAATATTAAGAATTTCACCGCAGAAATATAGTCCTTCGGTTAGTTTTGATTGCAAATTTTTGTCTAGATTATTAAGATTTATTCCCCCTGCTGTTACCATTGCAGGTAAATCTTTTTCTGTGATTTCAGTGTCAAATTCGGTTAAAAATTTAGTGATTTTTTTACGTTCTTTTGAGTTTATTTCGTAAGCTTTTTTATCCGATGAAATCGAAGCTCTTTCCAAAAATTCTTTGGATACTGCAAGAGGCAAATACTCTGTCAAAATATTTGAAATATTTTTTTTGGAATTTTGTTCAAGTAATTTTATAAGTTTTGAGTCTTGCGATTCAAAGTCCAACCCAGTGAAATTGATTTTTAGTTTTACAGGGAATTTTTCAAAAGCCAAGTGAGATGACAAATCAAATACGACAGGACCTGAAATGCCTTTGTGAGTAAATAGAAAAGCGCCTTTAAGTTTGATTTTATCTGTTGAAACAGAAATGTTTTCCAAGCTTGTTCCTGATAAATTTAAAAAAGGCTCTTTCAATTTCATTCCGCACAAAACAGGAGTAAGTTCTCCAACACCATGCCCAAAATCACGCGCAATATCAAAACCAAATTTGTTTTTTCCTCCTGTCGCCAAAATAACTTTATCAAAAATCATTTTGTTATTTAAAATAAAATTTTCTTCCTTTTTAACAGATGTAATTTGTATTAAAGATTCGATTTTAATGTCTTTGGCTTTTGCTGTGTTTATTAATATGCTTCGGATTTCTTCTGCGTTATCGGATTTTGGAAAAACTCTGTTATCCGGTTGAATATAAAGCTCGGTTCCGTATTTTTCAAAAAAGTCAAATAAATCACCGACGCCGAATCGGCTAAATATTGAATAAAGAAATTTTTCCCCTCTAGGATAATAACTTGCTAGTTCTTTAAAATCAAATTCGGCAAAAGTAATATTGCACCTGCCCCCTCCTGTATATAGCAAGGTTGCAAGAGGCTTTGCTCTTTCAAAGATGGTAATATCGCATTTTGGATTTTTATCTTTGGCGGTTATAGCAGCCATAAATCCTGCTGGTCCTCCGCCTATAATTGCCAGTTTCATAAATACTATTTTACGTTATGATTAATTATATGGAAACTTTTATTGAAAAATTTAATATTTATAAAATCAAAATAACTGATTTGTGGGGATTATCTTTTCCTATAATAATAGGTAATCTCGGAAATATGCTTATAGGAGTTGAGGATGTTTTTGTTGCGGCAAGGCACAGCACACAGACTTTAGCTGCTATAAGCGTTGCAACAGCTATATTTATGAGTATTTTTATATGCGGAATTGGATTTTTAACAAGTATTTCGCCTGTAATTGCCAATCGTAGAGGTTCAAAACAACGCAGTAAACAACTTTTTGTTATGAGTATTGTTTATTCTTTGATAATGAGCATGGTTTTTTTCCTTATAACAAGATTTAGTTTGCTGTTTATTGGTAAAATAGGTTTTGCGGAAGGTTTGACTCCTTTAGTGGAAGAGTATATTGATATTTGCAGTTTCTCAATTTTTGGGGCATATCTTTATAATGCGTTGAAAGAATTTTTGCAGGCTTATGAGGTTGTCATATTCCCGAATTTAGTTTCTATTATAGCTATTATAATAAATCCTGTATTGTGTTTTGCCCTTGTATTTGGACTTTGGGGAATGCCGGCTCTAGGAGTTAAGGGGCTTGCTGTTGCAGCTGTTATAATCCGCTCATTTATGGGATTAACTTTGTTCTTTTATTGTCTACCCTTTTTGAAAGGGCAGGTTTTAAAAGCAACGGAATATATAAAAGAACTTATAAAAATAGGATATCCTATTTCTATTGCCATGTTTGCTGAATTTTCGGGATTCAATGCAACTGCGATTTTAGTCGGGAAAATATCCACTGTACTTGCTGCTGCGCATAATATAATTATTACTTTTGCCGGAGTTACATATATGATTCCTATGGCTGTTTCTAATGCAATTGCCGTAAAGGTAGGTGTAGCAAACGGACGTAATGATTTTTCTGAAATAAAAAGATATTCATTGGCGGGGTCTTTTATGATTTTTGCATTTATGACATTTACTGCATTTTTATTTATTAAAATCCCTGACTTTTTACTTAATATCTTTACAAAAGATTTAGCGGTTGTTGCAGTGGCTTTACCCGTAATGTTTATTGTTGCCTGTTTTCAGATTTTTGACGGTATGCAGGTGGCTTTTTCAGGTATTTTAAAAGGATTGAAGATGACCAAACCTATAATGTTTACAACAGCTCTGGCATACTGGCTTATAGGTGTTCCTATGGGCTGTATTTTGGCTTTCAAGTACAATATAGTTCTTTTTGGGTTTTGGTTGGGACTTGCGATTGCACTCTTGACAGCAAGTTCTATATCAGGCACGATAATTATATGGAAATTTAAAGAACTGAAAAAAATATACAAAAAAGAGGTGTGAAAAATGGAGAAAAAAGCAAATGATTTTTTTGAAAAAGGCTATTCTTGTTCAGAATCTGTTCTTAAAGCCGCAGCAGCAGAAGGACTTTTGCCGGAAGAAATGGTTAAAATGGCGACAGTATTTTCTGGTGGGATGTCTTCAGGATGTTTGTGCGGCGCGATAGCGGGAGCTCAACTTGTTATAAGTTATAATTTTGGCAGAACAGACATAAACGAAAATCCTATGGAATGTAAAAATAAAGCTAAGGAATTTGTTGAAGCTTTCAAAGATAAACATAAATTTACATGCTGTAAAGCTTTAAGTGGAAAATATGATTTCCATTCTCCGGAACGCCGTCAAAATTGCGCTAATTTGGTGCAAGACTGCGCAAAAATTCTCGATGAAATGATAAAATTATCGGCAAACAGATAATAAAAAGGATTTAAAATATGAAAAAAATATTCGTAATAACCTGTAATCCAAGCAAAGAAAGCAAAAGAACCCCTTATATCAATGCTTATATAGAAGAAGTCGAAAAAAATGGTAATGAAGTTAGAATTTTAAATATATACGACTTGGAAATTGATTACTTGAATGGATTAGATGATAAATCCTTATATTTAGATATAGAAAAAACTACATCTTTAAGTGCAGAGTTAAAAGAAGCTCAAGATAATATTGTTTGGGCTGACCAAATAGTTTTATCATACCCTGTATGGTGGCTTGGTTTACCCTCAAAACTAAAAAGTTTTTTTGAAAGAGTTTTGCAAGTTGGTATTGTATTCAATTATGGTAAATCTGGGCTTGTTAAAATTTTAAAAAATAAAACTGTTGTTGTAATTCAATCTTATAATATGCCTTATTTTATTATGAAATATATGTATCAAGATATTCCTTTTAAATATTTAAAAATAATTTTATCAGATTGGTGTGGATTTAAAATAGAAAAAAGATTCGATTTTGACGATATAGAAAATATTTCTGAATCAAAAAAACAAAAATGGTTAAAAGAAATAAAAAAATTTGCCTCAAAAGTTAAATAAAGATTCCTCAAGGGGTTTATTTTAGGCTTTGCTTAATTTACAATTGTTTTGAGCAATATTTTACTGAGGCAGAGGGAATGTTACCAAATCTTGAAAATATCCGAGATAGAATACAAGAGCTCATCGAAAACGGTGATATTCAACTTCTTGAAGATAGATTAAAAGGTTTGCATTCGGCTGATTTGGCAGAAATTTATGAAAATCTTACACAGGATGAAAGACGTTCTTGTACGGTACTTTTATCTGAAGATGATCTTGCTGATCTGTTGGAAGAACTTTCACCTCAAATGCAAGTTGAAGTATTAGATGCTATTGATGATGAAAAAGCGGCAAGAATTATCTTAAAGATGCCGCATGACTCTGTCGCGGATTTTTTGGGCGATCTTGATGATGTAGAGTCTGAAAGTTACCTGAACAAGCTTCCTTTGAGGGTTTCAAGCCAAATACGCGAACTCTTAAGCTATGAAGAAGATTCTGCCGGCGGTATTATGAATTCTGATGTAATTACCGTTAATCAGGATATGACAATAGAACAGGCCTTGTCATTTTTGCGTATAAAAGCAGAAAAAGATAATATTGAGCTTTATTATATTTATGTCGTGGATAAATTAAACCACCTCTTGGGAGTTGTAAGTTTGCGAAATTTACTTACAAGCCCACTGCATATAAAAATTGAAGATATAATGTCCACTGACATAATAAAAGCTTATGTTGATGACCCACAAGAAATTGTTGCTGATATTCTTATTAAATATGGCTTTTTGGCAGTTCCTATTGTAGATCATTACAATCGTTTGAAGGGTATGGTAACTTGGGATGATGCGCAAGAAGTTACAGAAGAAGAAACAACAGGTGAAATTTATGCTTCATCAGGTATCACAACTGATGTTATTGATGAAGACGAAATTTTGTCAGGACATATTATGAATGCTATAAGAGCGAGAACGCCATGGCTGTTTATCACTCTTTTGGGTGAATTTATGGCTGTAAATGTTGCTCATCATTTTGATAAAGTGATAGGTCTTATACCTGTAATAGCAATATTTATGCCTCTTTTGGCAGGCTTAGGCGGAAATATCGGCACGCAAAGTATTACTCTTATGGTTCGTGGGTTATCAACAGGCGAAGTTTCTTTAAATTCTGCTTTTTATCATATTTATAGAGAATCAAGGATTGGTTTTTTAATTGGTGCTTTTTTTGGAATAATGGTAACAATTATAACCTGGAAATGGCAGCATAGTGCGGCATTAGGACTTGTGGTCGGGACTGCTATGATTTTGAATATGACACTTGCGACTATTATTGGTACTCTTACTCCTTTTGCGCTCAAAAAAATCAATATAGACCCAGCAATAGCTAGTGGACCTGTTATTGCTACAACTATTGACGTTATGGG
>JAEWLZ010000312.1 GCA_023457295.1 Cyanobacteria bacterium OH_PDB_112 | reverse complement strand
CACACGCCCCTCAAACGTGCGCGTCTACCGTTCCGCCACTCCGACGCGAATTTTAGTATATGTCGTTTTTTTGGGCGGAATCGGTAGCTCATATTTTTTATACTTCTGCGAGCTCCAGCTTGTCCGCCACTCCGACAAGAGTTTGGTTGTTCCTGCTTATTATATGCTAAAACACTAAAAAACTTCAAGAGTTTTTAAAAATCTTGGTTTTTAATATCTTACATTTTTGTGGTATCTTAAAAATACAGAAAAATTCGGAGAAAATAAAATGATAAAAGAAGATTTAAGCAATCTGCCAAAGGCTTACAGCCCTAATGAAACAGAAGCGGAAATTTATGAGTTTTGGGAAAAAAATGAACTTTTCAAAGCTGATGCAAATTCTAAAAAAGAACCTTATTCTATTGTCATTCCTCCTCCGAACGTCACAGGTGTTCTTCACATGGGGCACGCCCTTGACGGAACTTTACAAGATATTCTTATCCGCTACCACAGAATGGCAGGATATGAAGCTCTTTGGCTTCCCGGAACTGACCATGCGGGAATAGCAACTCAAAATGTGGTAGAAAAAAAACTTCGAGAAGAAGGTAAAAGCCGTTTCGACCTTGGAAGAGAAGAGTTTTTAAGAATTACTTGGGAATGGGCAAATGAACATAAAGGCAAAATTTTGAATCAATTTAAACGCCTTGGAGCCTCTTTTGACCGTTCAAGAGAGCGTTTTACTCTTGATGAAGGTTGTTCAAAAGCCGTTAAAGAAGTTTTTGTTTCTCTTTATAACAAAGATTTGATTTATAAAGGCGCATATATTGTAAACTGGTGTCCCCGTTGCCAAAGCGCCATTTCTGATATCGAAACAGAATATAAAACCGAACAAGGACATATGTGGGAAATTTCTTACCCGCTAAAAAATGAAGTCGGAGCGATTGTTGTAGCTACAACCCGCCCTGAAACGATGTTTGGAGATGTTGCAATTGCAGTTAATCCAAATGATTACAAATATAAAGACTTGATAGGCAAAAATGTTTGTATTCCTCTTACAGGAAGGGAAATACCCATTATTGCCGATGAATATGTGGATTCAAACTTTGGGACAGGCGCAGTAAAAATTACACCTGCTCACGACCCTAATGACTATGAAGTCGGAAAACGTCATGATTTAAAACCTCTTTGGATAATGGATCAACAAGGACACATGGTAGAAAATGACCTTGTGCCTGAACCTATCCGTGGACTTGACAGATACGAAGCTCGAAAAATGACTGTCGAATTTTTGAGTAAACAAGGTTCTCTTGTAAGAATAAAAGAACATCAACATAATGTAGGACACTGTCAGCGTTGTGACAGCACCATTGAACCTTATTTATCAGAACAGTGGTTTGTCAGAATGGAACCTCTTGCCAAAAGACCAATTGAAGCAATATCTAATGGGGAATTGAAATTTATCCCCGAAAGATGGACC
Source organism: Cyanobacteria bacterium OH_PDB_112 (assembly GCA_023457295.1). Lineage (GTDB taxonomy): Bacteria > Cyanobacteriota > Vampirovibrionia > Gastranaerophilales > CAJFVJ01 > JAEWLZ01. The sequence goes on along the minus strand of JAEWLZ010000312.1, from coordinate 7,520 downwards.
AAAATTTATTTGGATTGGATGACAAACATTCGTGACTGGTGTATTTCACGCCAACTATGGTGGGGGCATCAAATCCCTGCATATTATTGCGACAGATGTGGCAAAATGATTGTAGCAACAGAATATCCTTCAGAATGTCCTGATTGTGCAGGTAAATCATTCACACAAGATTCTGATGTTCTTGATACATGGTTTTCATCAGGATTATGGCCTTTTTCAACTATGGGATTCCCTGATAAAGAAGCTGCCGATTTTAAAAAATTCTACCCGACAACAACTCTTGTAACAGGCTTTGATATTATTTTCTTTTGGGTTGCAAGAATGGTCACTATGGGCTATGAATTCACTGATAAATCTCCTTTTTCTACCGTTTTCATCCATGGTCTTATTCGTGATGAACACGGACAAAAAATGAGCAAATCCAAAGGAAACACCATAGATCCTGTTGAAATTATAGATAAATATGGCTCAGATGCTCTTAGATTCACTTTAACGAGTCTTTTAACCTATGGGTCACAAGATATAAAAGTTTCGGATGAAAGATTTGAATTCGGACGAAATTTTGCTAACAAAATTTGGAATGCTTCAAGATTTGTACTTATGAACCTTGAAGATGTTGATGAAAAAGAAATCGACTTTGATTCACTTACGGTTGCGGATAAGTGGATTTTACACAGATTCAATGAAACAGCACAGGAAGTCAATGATAATATCAAAAATTATCGTATCGGAGAAGTTGCGCATATTTTATATGATTTTTTCTGGAACAGTTATTGTGACTGGTATGTAGAAGTTGCAAAAGTTCAGCTACAGGGAAATGAAAAAGCAAACACTCAAAGGGTTTTAAGATACGTACTTGAACATACTTTAAGACTGCTTCACCCTGTTATGCCTCATATAACTGAAAAAATTTGGCAGCTTATACCCGGAGAAAATATAAAAGAAGGTCAAAAAGCTATCATGAAAGCTTCTTATCCTGTTTTTGAAGAAAAATTTGAAAACAATGAAGCCAAAAATCAAATGAATTTCGTTATCGAAATTATAAAATCCGTCAGAAATATCCGTCAGAGTCTGAATATACCGCCATCTGCGGAAATTTCACTTAAGGCTTTCGGTCAGGCGGATGAAATCGAAATTATTCAAACATCCCAAAATTACATAAAAAAACTTGTAAGACTTTCTGATGTTGAAATTCTGAAAGAAAAAACTGTTCCAGAGCAAAGCGCTGCGGCTATTATCTGGAATACAAATATTTTTATACCCCTTGCAGGGCTTATAGATATTGATGCAGAAATTATAAAACAAAAGAAAAAACTCGAAAAATTGACAAGCGAAAAACAAGGTTTAAACAGCCGCCTCGGAAATTCCAAATTTGTGGACAATGCTCCCGCAGAGGTATTAAACCAAACTAAAAATCGTTTAACAGAAATTGAAACTCAAGAATCTGCTATTCTAGAATTGCTTAATAGTTTAGGAGCTTAATAATTTTTTTATGCCAGATAACTTAAATCCTAACTTAATAACAGGTATTGAAGATATTGATACTCAACATTCAGATCTTTTTTATGCAATAAAAGATTTTGATTTTAATAAAAAAACCGAAGAAGCTTTATGGGCTATTTTAATAGAGATAGAGATTTATACCCAAGTCCACTTTGAAACAGAAGAAAAATATATGGAAAAGTTTAATTATCCTTTAATAGAAGAACATATTATTGAACATAGACTTTTTACAAAAAATTTTACCGAATTGAAAAAAAATTTTGATAATGAAGGTTTTTCAAAAATCTTTGTCGAAGACTTTCAAAAATTTCTTATGGATTGGCTTTTAAAACATTACACGGAAATTGACGTAAAAATGGCTGATTTCATAAAAACAAGACTCAATTATATTGCGCAACAAGATACTTGATTTTTTAAAGTTTACTTCAAAAAATGTAGTAAAAAACTTTTTCTACATCAGCAAAACGATGGTCTAAACCACTATAAACCCTTTTAAATTCATCCTTTGGGTGATGTTTATATTTTTAAAAATCTTATAATAAAAATACAAGGAAGATGATTTTGGAGTTCTTACCTAAATGAATTTGAATGAGGAATGCCTTTTGCATTTTTTAAAAAATCCGAATGGCTTAGACGAAACACTGGAACAATTAAAAATGTACCTTTTCTTAAAAGAAAAAACTCAACAAGAAAAGTTCGAAATTATTATTAACAATGTTTAAAAACGGACAAAAAGTTATTTATATCAGAAAAAATTCCGCATACGGCAAAAACGCTATACCTGTTGAAGCCAGAGGTATAATTATTAAATGTATAGAAGATGAAATGCTTGTTGATTTTTTTGAACATGGAAAAGCCATTGTTGTTCCAAGTTGTCTAAAACCTGAAGAATAGTTATACTAAAAAGGGTAGTTTTACGGATTTTAAAAATGAAAAAAAATTTATTATATAGTTTATACATTATTTTATTTGTCGTTATTTTGTTTTTAGTTTTTTCTTTACCTGTTTTGAAAGATATTTTACTTGCTTTAGAGCTTAAAAGTTATGATTTTAGACACAATATTCACACAAAACAACAACTAACAAGTCCTGAAATTGTTATTTTGGCTATTGATGATAACAGCTTAGAGCTTTTAGAAAACAAGTATGGCTCCTGGCCCTGGGATAGACAAGCTTATGTTGACGCCATTTCCTTTTTAAATGAATCGGGGGCAAAACAGGTTATTCTTGATTTAATGTTTGTAAACCATTCCAAAAATAAAGCATCGGATGATAAGCTTATAAAAATTATTAAAGAAAACGATAATGTTTTTGTTGCGATGAACCTAGATAACAGGGAAGAATCAATCCATGACACTCTTCCGGGACATCTTGAAACAAAAGTTAAAAACTACGGAACAGTAAAATTTCCTTCTTATAAAAACTATCGTCCAATAATGCCTGAAATTATAAAAAACACGCCAAATGTCGGTATAATAAACTGTAACAGGGATTTTGACGGGATTTCAAGAGGGACTCCAAGTCTTTTCAAAATGAATGAAAAGCATTACCCTTACCTTGCCTTAATGGCGGCGGCAAAGTATTTTGGGGTGAAAGGTTTTGAAATTGACAAAAATAATCAACTTTTATTAAAAGATAAAAAATTGCCTCTTCAAAATAACGGATATATGCTTTTAAATTGGTATACAAATGATTTTAAAACTATTCCTTTTTGGAAAATGAAGAAAAATCCCAATGAATTTAAAGACAAAATTATTTTTTTGGGAGTTACCGCAGCTTCTATGTATGATATAAAAAGCACTCCCGTAAATAGTAATATGGCAGGAATAGAGCTTCAAAGTACATTATTTAATAATTTTTTGGACAATAATTTAATTAAAAAATCTCCTGTGTTTATAACCCTTTTAACAGCAATTATTTTAGCTCTTATTGTTGGTTTATTTACTTTGAATTCTTCAACGGCTTTTGCTTCTTTGTCTTTATGTTTGGGGATTCTTTTTGTTTATTGGATTTCATCTTTGTTTATTATGGATTATGCAAATTTATGGATTGATACGATTTTTGTCAATTTTGCAGTAATTTTAACTTTTGTTATTTCTTATACAATAAAATACAAAAACAAATCAAAAGACTTTGAATACACCTACAAACTTGCCACAACAGACAGTATGACAGGGCTTTACAATCATAGATTTTTTCAGGAACAAATGTCTTTTCAAATTGAAAACGCTAAACGCTATAACAGTAATTTTTCACTTGTCCTTATTGATATAGATTTTTTCAAAAAATTCAATGATAATTATGGACACCAAGCAGGAGATGCTGTTTTAAAGCAGGTTGCTGAACTTCTTAAAAAATCTGTAAGAAATTCCGATATTGTCGCTCGTTACGGTGGCGAAGAAATGGCTATAATTTTACCCAATACCGATTTTGAACACGGCATAGCGGCTGCTGAAAAAATCTGTGCAAAAGTTGCCCAAACACCATTTCATCTCAACCCAAAACTTGTAAAAAATGTAACTATAAGCCTAGGTGTTGCTACTTTTCCCGAACACGGACAAACTCCTGCGGAACTTATTGAACATTCCGATAAAGGGCTCTACAAAGCTAAAGAAAACGGCAGAAATCAGGTCGGCAGAATTTAAGTTTAAACTTAAAGAGAACTGCACACAGGACAAATAGGCTCTTTACCTTCGTCAATAAAATCAAGCACCATAAAACATTTTTTGCAAACAGGATAATTTCTTTCCTTTTTCCAAATTTGACTTTTTATATCATTCAAAACCGTTTTTATCATTCTTTGCTTAATTTCTTCTGATAAATTTTCGGTTCCCACTAAAGAATTTTCAACCTCTTCTATTATATTCGAAGGAAGTTCTATCCTTGCCAAATCAGCATTAGACGGGGCGGGAAGATATTTTCTGTATAAAAATTCTGTTTTTTCTTCTCCTGTTTTATTAATTTCATTCCAAATTTTATGATTAAAAATTATTTCATTTATTTTTAAATCAAGATTTTTGGTTAAAATTTGAATTTTTTTTAAAATATCTGTTTTAAACATACTTAATTCTTGAGTAACAGCTGGAGATTTTGTTGCTATTGTAAGAATTTTATTATGTATTTTAACGGCCTTTGTAGTGCTTTTAAAGCGATTTCCGACAGTTTCTGACCAAATATTCAAAAGTACCGTCTGACTAATGCCTGCGTCGAGCCCTGATTGTTTTGCAACAGTCATTAGAATATCACCGAGTTTATCAAAATTATGATACTTCAAAAATTTCTCCTTTTTTCACATGATATATTTTAACACCTTCTAAAAATTTAGGTTCAAAACCATGTGAATCGGTTGAAGTTATTATTGTCTGAATATCACTTTCTATTGATTTTAAAAGAAAATTTTGACGTGTTTTATCAAGTTCCGCCAAGACATCATCCAAAAGTAAAATGGGAGTATCATCTTTTTTTTGTTTGATAATATCTATTTCCGCCAATTTTAGAGATAAAACTATTGTTCTTTGTTGACCTTGAGAGGCGAAATTTAGAGCTGATTTATTGTTTATAAAAAAATCTATATCATCACGATGCGGTCCTATAAGTGTTTTTGCTCTGATAATTTCTTCTTGTTTAACTTCTTCTTGTTTTAATTTGAAATTTTGTGCAATTTCATCAGAAGAATATTGCGAAAAATCAGTAATTTCGCCAAAAATTGTAGAATTATATACAATATTTAATTCCTCATCTTTTGCAATAATATTATATTTTTTACGTACAATATCTTTTATTTCATTAAGATATTTAAGTCTTAAATAAACAAGATTACTTCCTGAAACTATAAGTTGTTCATCCCAAACACTTAAAATATCTTCTGAAAAAACTTGTCCTCTAAGATTTTTTAAAAGATTATTTCTGTGGCTTCTGATTTTATTATATTTTTGTAATCTTTCCTGATAACCCGGATAAAGTCTTGAAATACAATCGTCTATCCAATTTCTTCTGTCAACGGGAGCTCCTCGAAGAAGCATTAAATCATCCACGCAAAAATTAACAGCTATAAGATTTCCCAAAAAATCTGCTGCTTTGTTTTTTTTTATTCCGTTTAATTTCAAAACTTTTTTATTTGGAGGATTTATTAAAACTTCAAGTTCAATATCAATATCATTTTTTAAAATTTCAGCATCTATCCTACAAAAATTATGATCCCAAAATACAAGTTCCGCATCTTTTTGAGCTCTTTTTGAACTAAGCCCGGACAAATAATAAACAGCCTCTAAAATATTTGTTTTTCCTTGAGCATTTTGTCCAACCAAAAGAGTTTTTTCAGTATCAAAATTCAAATCAAGGCTTTCATAATTACGAAAATTATTAAGCTTTAATTTTTTAAGGAACATAAAATCCGCCTAAATATTATCTGATTTGAACAGGCATTACTAAACAAATATAATTTTCATCATTATAAGGTTTAAATAAAGTCGCTGACAAAGAACTGCTCAAATCTACACGAACTTTTTCAGAATCCATTATTTTAAGAGATTCTAATACATATTTGTAATTAAAAGCTATTATAAGTTCTTCTTCTTTATACTCAACTTCTACTAAATCCATTGATGAACCCGCATCTGACGTGTCTGCTTTAAGCAAAAGTTTATTATCGGCAAAAGTAAATTTTACAATACTTGTTCTTTCGTTAACCATTGTAGAAACTCTGTCTAAAGCGGCTATGAGTTCTTCTCTGTCTACAACTGCTATTTTTTCTCCTTTTTCAGGTATTAGTTGTTGATATTTAGGATATTGACCTTCTAAAAGTCTTGATAAAAGAATTCTGTCATCCAACTGGAATAAAATTTGTCCTTTTTTTACAACAATAAAAAATTTCTCGTCTTCTGAATCCATCATAAGTCTTGTAACTTCGTTAAGAGTTTTTGATGGAATAACAACGGAAATATCTTTATTTTCAACGGTTTCAACTTTTTCTATTACCCTGGAAAGTCTATTTCCGTCTGTTGCAGCCATTTCAAGTTCATTGTTAATAATTTTGCAATAAACACCTGATAAAATATTATTTGTATCATAAGAAGCTGTTGAAAAAACTGTCTGCTTCACAGCTTTTAAGAAAGGTTTTATTTCTATTTCTATTTTATCGGAAGAATTTAAAAGCTCTTCATCCAAAATTGTAGGAAATTCAGCCGCGTCAATACCAACAATATCAAATTTTGAATTACCGCAAGTAATTTCTACAATATTATTTTCCCCTAAAACAAAATTTATTGTTTTATCAGGCAATTTTGAAACAATTTCAAGAAGTTTTTTAGCGGGAAGAGTTATACTTCCTTCTGCTTTAATATTTGCTTTTATATGACCTTCTATCAAAATATCCAAATCAGTTGATGTGAATTTTAAAGTTCTTCCATCTACAGCTTCAATTAAAATATTCGCCAAAACTGGTTGAATACCTCTTTGTACAGTTATTTTTTCAACCATTCTTAACCCATGCAACAAATCATTTTTTTCAATATTGAATTTCATTACTTCCCCCGGTTCTATAAGATTTTTTAATTAGTTAATATATATAAAGAAATATATTTTTATATTTAGTTATAGTAAGGACTTGTTTTTTCTGTATAAAACTCTCAAATCCACCCATATACCACATAAAAAGCTTGTTTAATAATTGTAGAAAACTTTGTTTAAAAAAGCAAATTTGTGAACAGAAAAAATATTCTACATTTTTTCTACACCAAATCATACAAAGATTTATACAGTTTATGAACATGCCTTTTTAAAAAATTTCCAACCCGAGTTGGATAAAATTCGAACCAAAAAGGACTTCTAAAAAAAATACAATTTGTTACAATGCAAATAGTTAGTTAAGGAAAGAGACCCCCTAAAATGAGTATGAGAGTATACGGTATGTACGAGGGAACATACGGCTCTAGTGTGCGGACTATGTACCAGTCTAATTTGGAAAACCGTCAAAACGTAGAGAAGTTGTCCACCGGAAAAAAAATTAATTCTTCAGC
>JAEWLZ010000311.1 GCA_023457295.1 Cyanobacteria bacterium OH_PDB_112 | reverse complement strand
ATTCGGACGCCGAGCTGGTGGATGCCATCGCCCCCTACGTCACCCAGGCCGTGCAGATCGACGCCACCGACGAGGGCGCGCTGCAATCGCTTGGCGTGCGCAATTTTGACGCGGCCATCGTGTCCATCGGCCAGAATATGCGCGACAGCATTCTGGTGTGCGTGCTGCTCAAGGAGTTGGAAGTCCCCTACCTGATCGCCAAGGCGACCGATGAGCTGCACGCCAAGGTGCTGCGCAAGGTGGGTGTGGATCGCGTGGTGTTCCCCGAGCGGGACATGGGCATGCGGCTGGCCAAATCGCTGCTCACACCCAACGTGCTGGAGATGATCGACCTCAGCGACGATCACCAGCTGGTGGAGATCATTTTGCCCATGAAGTGGGCCGGCGAAACCATCAGCGGCGTGGATGTGCGGCGCAAGTATGGCATCAGCATTCTGGCCATCCACCGCGGCGGGGAGTTCATCGTGTCCCCCACGCCGGATCGGCAGTTTGAAACCGGGGATATTCTGCTTGTGCTGGGGCAAAAGGACGATATCGACAATCTGGACACCTGATGTCCCCCTGCGCCCCTGCCGTCACGGCATCGGGCGCGGTTTTGCAAACCGCACTCCCTCTCCCGCCAAAGGAGGTTCCCGCCATGAAGCCATTGGGTGCCAATCATTTTGATCACGATTGCTGTCGCCCGTTCTTCCACAAGGGAAGCGCCCGTGGCGTACTGCTTGTGCACGGGTTCACCGGCAGCGTGGCGCACATGCGCCCGCTGGGTGATGCGCTGGCAGATCGGGGGTACACGGTCATGGGCATCAACCTGCCCGGCCATGCCACCACCGAGGCGGATATGGCACGCACCGGCTGGCAAGCATGGCTGACCGCCACGCGCACAGCGGTGGCTACGCTTCGCGAAGTTTGCCCCACGGTGGCGGTTGCCGGGCTCTCGATGGGCGGCGTGCTTTCCCTGCTGATGGCCGAGGAACAACGTGTGGATGCGTGCGTGACGCTCTCTGCGCCCATGGCCACCCAAAACCGGCTGATTCGCCTGTCCGCGCTGGCAGCGCCGTTTATGCCCCGCGTGAGCTGGGCGCCCGCGCAGGAGCGCCACCGCACGCTGGATGAGCGGTTCGATTATGGCTACACGGGCTTCCCCACCCGCAGCGCGGCAGATCTGGCACGCCTGATTCGCATGGCGCGCAAGGGTCTTGCCCAAATCACCTGCCCAGTGCTGAGCATTCAAAGCACCGGGGATCAAACCATCTGGCCGGGCAGCGCGGATTGCATCTTGGAGGGCGTGAGCAGCCAGCGCAAGCAAAAGCTGCTGCTAAACGATGTCCCCCACGTGTGCACGCTCTCGGTGGAGCTACCCGCCATTGTGGACGCCATGGCGGATTGGCTGGCGGAATAACTGCACTTCAGCATTCACATCGGTGGATCTGGGCAATGCCCGGATCCACCTTTTTTTGGTTTGCCAAGCAGGCGCAAGAAATCGCAACCCCATGCCATGACGCCGCGCCACAAAACCGATACAATAGCCATGGCGAATGAAGCGCATCAAGCGTTCAGAAAGGATACAATGCGAGTGAGCCATACACAACTCCCCGGCCGCCCCGCCTCGCTGATGGGCAGCCGCCGCAAGAAAGCGCTGCTCCTGTGTTCCATGGCCGCGCCGGGCGCGCTGTGGTTATTGTTGTTGCGCTATCTGCCGATGTTTGGCATCGTGCTGGCGTTCAAAGATTACCGCGCCTTTAAGCCCAACACCTTCTGGAACAACATCGTCAAGAGCGAGTGGGTCGGGTTTTCGAACTTTGAATTCCTCTTCAAAAGTCCCGATACGGGCGTGATGATCCGCAACACGCTGCTGTACAACATCACGTTCATCGTGCTGGGGCTGGTCATCGCGGTGGCGTTTGCCATCATGCTCAGCGAGCTGACCCGCCGCTTTGCCGCCAAAACCTACCAAACGCTGATGTTCTTCCCCTATTTTCTCAGCTGGGTGGTCGCCAGCTACTTCCTGCTCGCGTTTCTGGATGGCACCAGCGGCATGATCCCCAACCTGCAGCGGCTATCCGGGCAGGCGGTGACCGATTGGTACCAGAGCCCGGGGTACTGGCCGGGCATTCTGATCGGCGCCAACCTGTGGAAAAACATTGGCTACTCCACGGTGCTCTACCTGGCCGCCATCACCGGGATCGATCGCACGCAGTACGAGGCCGCCGCCGTGGATGGCGCCACCAAGTGGCAGCAAATTCGCCACGTGACGCTGCCCAACCTGCGCACGATGATCGTGATCCTGTTCATCCTCAACATTGGCAAAATCTTCAACGCCGATTTTGGCCTGTTCTATAACGTTCCCATGAACTCCGGCTCGCTGTACTCCACCACGCAGGTGATCGATACCTACGTATACCGCGCCTACATGAACTCCGGCAGCGTGGGCATGAGCTCCGCCGCAGGTCTGCTGCAAAACGCGGTCGGGTTCATCTGCATTCTGGCGGCCAACACCCTTGTGCGCCGGTTTGATCCGGAAAGCTCGCTGTTTTGAAAGGAGGCCTGCGCATGCCCGCATCCACGGTTCGGCGGCGTAACCTCCGCCTCAACACCATCAGCGCCCCTGTGGAAACCGTCTTTCACCTCATTTTGGGGCTGTTCTCGCTGTTTTGCGTGGTACCGTTTCTCTTTGTCATCATCATCGCCTTCACCTCGGAGGACAGCATCCGCCAGATCGGGTATTCGTTCATCCCGCAAAGCTGGTCGGTGGATGCCTTCCGCTACGTGTTTCGCATGGGGGATGTGCTGTGGCGCTCGTACTTCAACAGTTTCTACATCACGGTGCTGGGCACGTTTCTCAGC
>JAEWLZ010000310.1 GCA_023457295.1 Cyanobacteria bacterium OH_PDB_112 | reverse complement strand
CTTTTGCAAGCTCATACTGAGGATTATCCTCAAGTCCCGGGTATAAAACTTTTTCGACAAGCGGGTGTTCTTTTAAGAAATTTGCCGCGGCAAAAGCATTATATTCATGTTTTTCCATCCTCACAGCTAGGGTTTTAAGTCCTCTCAAAGTAAGCCAAGAGTCAAAAGGGCTTGGTATTCCGCCGACCACATACTGATAATGCTTTATTGCCTCATAAAGCAAGTCATTATTTGTTATTACCGCACCGCCTATCACATCGGAATGCCCGCTTATGTATTTTGTTGTACTGTGAAGTACAATATCTGCCCCCAAATCAAGAGGCGTCTGAAAATAAGGCGTAGCGAAGGTATTGTCTACACAGGTCAAAATACTTTTCGCTTTTGCAATATCCGCAACAGCTTTTATGTCAATGAGCTTTAAAAGTGGGTTTGTCGGGCTTTCAAGCCAAATAAGTTTTGTATCTTTGTTCAGAGCTTCGGCAAAATTTTCGGGTTTATCGCCACTTACATAAGTTACGGTGATATTTTGACGGCTATAAATCTCCTCAAAAAGTCTGTAAGTCCCGCCATACAAGTCCTCTGTTGCCACTATATGGTCATTTGGGCGTAAAAGCGACAACACGGCAGAAGCCGCATTCACTCCTGAAGAAAACGTCAAACAATGCTGCGCATTTTCCAAAGACGCAAGACAAGTTTCCAAAGATTCCCGCGTGGGATTACCCGCTCTTGAATATTCATAGCCTTTATTTTTGTCTATGTCATCAAGTGAAAAAGTCGAGTTCTGGTAAATAGGCTTGATTATAGCTCCGGTCTGCGGGTCTGCTTCTTGTCCTGAATGTATTATTTTTGTTTGAAATTCCATATTTTCCTCTTTTTTCAATAAACTAAAGTTTTTGGCGCACTTTTGGTTAAAGCTTCATCTATGTCGATAAGGAGGTCTTCGAGGTCTTCAATCCCGACAGAAAGACGTATCAGATTGTCGGTAATTCCTCGTTTTTGTCTTTCTTCACTCGGAATTGAGGCGTGCGTCATTTTGGGAGGGTAACACACAAGGGATTCTACCCCACCCAAACTTTCTGCCAGTGAGAAGATTTTGAGATTTTTCATAAAAGTATTAGCTTCGTTGAAACCTCCTTTAATTTTGAATGAAATCATCCCTCCGAAACCTTTCATCTGCTGCTTTGCAAGTCCGTTCTGAGGGTGAGAACTTAACCCCGGATAATAAACGGCTTCTACCCGCGGGTGGTCCGATAAAGCACTTGCAATGAGTCTTGCGTTATATTCATGTTGTTTCATCCTTATTGCAAGGGTCTTAAGCCCTCTGAGCGTAAGCCACGCATCAAAAGGTCCTGGAACGCCTCCTGCGGCATTTTGGTAAAACTTGATTTTTTCGTGAAGGTCATCATCATTTACTATAACCCCACCGCCTACGACATCTGAGTGTCCGCCTATGTACTTGGTCGTACTGTGAACTACAATATCTGCGCCCAAATCAAGAGGCGTCTGAAAATAAGGCGTTGCAAAAGTATTATCAACAGCAAATAAAATACCTTTTTCTTTCGTTATTTTTGAAATTGCCGATATATCAGACAGTCTCAAAAGCGGATTGGTAGGAGTTTCGACCCAAACAAGCTTTGTTTCGGGCTTTATAGCTGCTTCAAATTCATCGGTATTTGTGCCGTTCACATAGGTAAAAGTTATTCCCAAGGGGGCATAGACTTTTTCAAATAAACGATATGTCCCGCCGTACAAATCATCCGATGCCACAACATTATCACCGGGTTTTAGTATTGATAAAACAGCCGTAGAAGCAGCAAGCCCCGAAGAAAAAGCCAATCCATATTTGCCGTTTTCAAGCGAAGCGAGGCACTCTTCAAGAGCTGTTCTTGTGGGATTTCCGCTTCTTGTGTATTCGTAGCCCTTGTGTTTGCCGATTTCTTCCTGTGTGAAAGTCGATGTCTGATAAATCGGTACAATAGTTGCGCCTGTTGCGCTATCTGGTTCTTGCCCTGCATGTATGGCTTTTGTCGAAAATTTCATTTTGATTTCTCCTTTTCTTCTTTAAATATGGTTCTGCGTTGTGGCTGATAATTGTGCATTGAATAGGCTATTATTTGAAGTTTGTCATTATTTTTTAGCGAAACTGATTTTTGGTCTTTGTTTTTGATAAACTCTGAATTTATATTCACAACAAACTCGCATCTCGCTCTGAAAAATTTATCCATAATATCTTTTAAGGTAGCGTTTGCAGGTACTGACATATTTATTTCATTTATTGTGATATTTATTGTTTCCATAGATTTTTCCTCATTTTACAAATCCAGCACATATGCAAATATCAAGGGCGCAACAATAGTCGCATCCGACTCGATTATAAATTTTGGCGTGTCTTTTGAGAGTTTGCCCCAGGTGATTTTTTCATTCGGAACAGCACCCGAATAAGACCCGTAACTTGTGGTAGAGTCGCTTATTTGGGCAAAATAACCCCAAAGTCTTGCATCCTGACCCAAATCCTGATGAATCATAGGGACAACACAAATCGGAAAATCTCCCGCAATTCCGCCGCCTATCTGAAAAAATCCGACAGAGGCATCTTTTGAAGTTTCAATATACCACTCGTAAAGGCTTTTCATATATTCAATGCCTGTTTTTACGGTATGGACGTTTTTTATATCGCCCTTTATCACATATGAGGCAAAGAAATTTCCCAGAGTAGAATCTTCCCACCCCGGGATAAACAGAGGCAGATTTTTTTCTAAAGCAGAAATTAGCCAACTATTTTTGGCATCTATTTGGAAAAAATCCTTTATTTCTTTGTCTTGCAAAACTTTATAGATAAATTCATGAGGGAAGTACCTTTCGTTATTTTTATCCGCTTCAAACCAGTATTTGCGGATGAATTTTTCAATTCTGCGCATAGCTTCTTCTTCAGGGATGCAAGTATCTGTGACCCTGTTAAAGTGATTTTCAAGAAGCTCCTGCTCGTCATCAGGAGTCAAATCCCTGTAATTCGGTATTCTTTTATAAAAATCATGCGCCACAAGGTTGAATAAATCTTCCTCAAGGTTGGCTCCTGTTGTGCATATTGCTGCTACTTTATCTTGTCTTATCATCTCGGAAAGAGAAATCCCCAACTCCGCTGTGCTCATAGCCCCTGCAAGTGTGACAAGCATCTTGCCGTCTCTTTCTATATGGTTTTTGTAGGCTTCTGCTGCATCAATCAGAGCCGCAGAATTGAAATGT
>JAEWLZ010000309.1 GCA_023457295.1 Cyanobacteria bacterium OH_PDB_112 | reverse complement strand
CTACCAAGGATTTTTTCATAAGCTCTGAAAGTTTATATTCTTTTCTTATGGGAGCTTGTTTTTTAGGGATTTCAACAGGTTTGATATCATTAAGCCTGTATAACCCCACAAGAGAATTGTCTCCTTTCGCCGTAATATCCTTAAAAAACTCCATTAAATTAAACAATTCCACCACCTCATTTCCCGAAAATTTTGACAGTTATAATTATAATTAACCACCTTTCAATATTTTTAATCCCCTATTGTGATATATTTTTAATATGAAAAAAGCATATGAAAAAAATCTTGTTGAAAATATTTATAAAAATATTCCCGTTTCCTACGAAAAAATGTTGGAATTTTTGCAAGGAGATGACTTCGAGCAAAAACATTTTGCGCTGACTTTTATAAATACTCTTAAAAAAGATGAAGATATAGAATTTTTTATACAAAATCTCACCGGGGAAGATACTAAAATTCGTGAATTGGCTTCATTTCGTATAAATGATTTTATTTTAGAAAAAAATTTTCTTATGCGCTACTTGGAAAATGAACCTGAAATTTTACTGCATGCAATTGATGATGTTAATCCGCAAGTTTGCCGTAACATTTGTGCTTTATTGGATTTTAGCCAAAACAAATCTTATTTTTCTAAAAGAATTATTGAAAAAATTAATGTACTAATTGAAAAAACAAAATCGGTAAAATTCAAATCTCACAAAGTAAATAAAGAAATTTTTCATCTTTATTGGAATTTTTTCGCTCTTGAAATTCTTATTACAGAAAATTTTGAACAATTTCCTGAACTTCTAAATATTTTGGAACAAAGCATAAATTATAAAGACTACACCATTAGAGAAAGGGTTGCATTTTTGGTCAAAAAACTCGAAAAATCAGGCTTTTCACAAGTAAAAATTATTTCTGAAAAACTCCAAAATGATGAAAACTTTTATGTAAAAAAAGCTCTTGTAATTTAATTCAGCAAAATCAAGTTATTGTCATGAATTTGTTCGGGAGAAATAATTATTTTGCCTTTTAAATTAATAAATTCGTCCTTACTGAAAGCACTTTTCCATTTTTTTGTATATTCAAACGGAGTATCTGTCAAATCAATAATAATATCATCGATGACATCTTCTTTTGAAACAACAATTATAACGCAATCGCCATCATCCGAAAATCTTGCATAAGAATAAATTTCACGAATATCATCAACAAATAGCGTCAACATAATCCCTTCAGATAAAGCTCTGCGCTCTTTTCGGATTTTTATAAGATTTTTATAGTGGTGAAAAATTTCTTTGGCTACCGGGCATTCATTAAGATTTTCAACAATATTCCAATTCATAGTCCCCCGATTATCAGGGTCTACGCCTCCTTTTAAGCCGATTTCATCACCATAATAAACAGTAGGCGCGCCTATAAGTGTAAACTGCATAGATATTGCTGTTTTAAGCTTTTTAATATCAGGGAATACGCTTCTCAAACGTCTTGTGTCATGTGATGAAAAACAGTTAAATTGTACTCTGTCGGTATTAAATGAAATATTTTCAAAATTTTTGTGCAAAATCGCATCAAGTTCCGATACGGCTATTTCATCTTCAAATTTAACCCTGTCACTTCTAGGCTCTAAAATTTCACCTGAAAGAAAATTGATTATAACCTCACGAATAGGATAATTCATTATCGCATCGAATCTTTTTGGATAAGAATTGGGATTTGAGTTCAAAAAACTATTTGTAATCTCATCATTTGTCCAAATTTCACCCAAAATATAAAAATCTTGAGGTTTTTTATCCAATGACCACAGTTCTTCATTAACCATCTCGCGGAAATCTGCCCAAAATTTATGAGCATCGTTAAGCATATCAGGAACATCAAGCCTAAAACCGTCTACACCAAGCTTAATCCATTTTTTAGCACTTTCAAAAAGATGTTTTTTAAGCTCGGGATTTTCAGCATTTAATTCAGGTATTTCAAAAAATTCAAACCAACATGTATAGTTAGGGCGTTTATTGAAATTTACAAGCCTATAATAAGGTTGACCTTCAATCATATCTTCTATTTTTGCGTTTTTAAAATTTTCGGGATTGCTTATTGGAAATTTATACTTACCGTCCCAAATTTCAAAAAATGAAGGTTTCAATGAATCAAAAGTTTCTTTACGAGGATCATTCAAAATAGAAAGATTCGGGCATCTCCCATCAGGCTCTATTTGCAAAACAGGGATTTGGATTTTTTCATTTTCATTAAGACAAATTCCACGATACCAATCAAAATATTGGGACTTTTCGCCATTTTTTAAAATATCCATAAACGCGAAATGATTAATACCCGAATGATTAAAAACCAAATCCAAAATTATTTTTCCGCCATGGGCATGCAAAGTATCTATTAAGCTCTTTAAATCTTTTTCCGTTCCAAATTGAGGATCAATTCTGCCAAAATCTTCAGGCCAGTACTTATGATTTGATGCGGTGGAAAGAGTTATCGGATTTAAATATAAAGCAAAATTTTTCAAATCCCCAAACAATTCTTTAAAATAATCTATTTTTTGCTCAATCCCTTTCAAATCTCCACCAAAATTATTGAAATAATCAGGTTTTGCATCCCAAGAAAGAATATTAGGTTTTTCACAGCTTTTATTAAATCTATCAGGAAAAATTTGATACCAAATAGCTTTTCGCGCCCACTTACAAGTTTTTACGGCAGAATAATAAATTTCTCCGGTATCCGGACAATAAGTCGTACGGTTTACAAGAAATTTGTAAGGCTCACGACCTTCTCTTACCTTAAAAACGCCAACCCATCTACCTGTACGGTCTTGAAAAAGCTCATAATTTTCAAGACTTGCTTTATTTTCGCCCCAATCATTAAATTCACCTAAAAGATGTACACTACTTACATTTACAGGCAAAATACCGTAAATTTCAGGCTGAAAATAAAAAATTTCCTTAACCGTGCCGTCTTTTTTCATATCAAATCCCTTACACCTTTTGATTTTAATTATAATAGCATATTTTTCAGAAGTCAGGTGAGTTTATTAAAATTTGTTCAATTCCCTTACAATTGAATCCTCAAGCTGTTTGGCAGGTTTAGCTGAACCTTTATAATTTTGTATCAAAATAGCAAAAATATAATCATTCCCGCATTCGGTTTTAAGATACCCACAAAGTCCGCTGACTCCTGAAATAGTACCTGTCTTCCCGAATAAAGAAACTTCTTTAAGGCGGCTTCTCAATGTCCCGTCTTTTCCCGCAACAGAAAGAGTTGATATAAAAGCAGAATTCTTAGACATCCGCCATAAAGCATCACATAAAAAATCACAACTAAGCAGATTTTTATGTGAAAGCCCTGATGCGTCCGCCATTATAAAATTGTTCTTTCCCCAAAAATCCCAAAAAAGTTTTTGAGCATTTTTCATTGTACCTTGCCCTAAAGCCTTACCAGCAGCCAATTTCAACATAGTTGAAGCCGCCAAATTATTACTGTTTTTATTTTGGTCGGACAAAACATCCATAAGTTTTGTTTCCTTAACAGATAACAAATTTGCGCAAACAGGAACACTGCCGTAAAAAATTTTACCCTGAAAATTTGGCATAGACTTATAAAGTGCATGTAAAAAATATTTTTCCGGATTAGGGCTTGAGATTTTTGTCGAACAAGCAGAACATACTGTACCAAAAATATAAACAGCATCAGGATTTTGCCAGGGTCTTTTTTCTATATTTATATTATTTTTTTTACCAATACAAAGTTCATTTGCAATCACAACAGGATAATCACACAAAATCTGTACCGAATCTGTTTTTTTATCAGGAACTATTTTAAGAGAAATTAAATTTTTATCCAAATTGAAGACGCTATAAGGGGGGTTATCATCAGACACCAAATTATCCCACATCCAGCCTTCATCATAAAACTCGTTATCAATTGCGGAATTATCAATAACAAGCGTATCATATTTACTTAAATCTACATTTTCGAATAGATTTTTAAGATCATCACTTGTCAAAAAAGGATCGCCACAAAGCTTAAGGTGCAATCGTCCTTCAAATTCATAAAGCGCTGTCTTAAGAATATAATCACTTCCTAATGTATCCAATACAACCGCAGAGGTTGCAACTTTCATGGTCGAAGCCGGATGAAGTAAAAACGAAGAATTTTTTTGATAAATAATTTTTTTAGAGTCTTTTTCTATTACTTTTACAGCAATAACAGAAGTCTTTGACAATGGATTTGCCTCCATAAGACAATCCAAATTATCCGAAAGGCTCTGAGCAAAAACATTTCCGCAAAATAAAAACCATATTAAAAATAAGATTAAAATTTTAAATTTCATATAAATCGGTTCTTCTATCTTGAAAAACAGGGATTTTTTCCTTTGCCTCATTTATTTTATCCAAATCAATCTCGACTCTCAAGACCTCTTCGTCACCCCCGCCTGAAGCAACTACATCCCCCCAAGGGTCAACTATCATAGACTTCCCTGCATCTTTGCGATTAAAAGTAACTTTTCCGACTTGATTTACTCCAAAAACAAAAAACTGATTTTCAATTGCTCTGGCTTTTAAGAGTGTTGTCCAGTGATTTTCACGCACATCAGGCCATGCGGCAGGACAAATAACAATTTCCGCACCGCAAAGAGCAAGTGTCCTGTAAAGTTCAGGGAAACGCAAATCATAACAAATACTAAAACCGACTTTAGCAAAATCTAAATCCGAAATGACAATATTTTCACCCGCTTTTATATATTTGCCTTCATCATAACCTTGATGAGAAAAAAGATGAGTTTTGGAATATTTGGCGCAAAGCTGTCCTGTCCTATCAAAAACCACAAGTGAATTGCGCAATGAACCGTCAAAAATCTTCTCTATCATCGACCCTGCAATATTTATGTTATATTTTTCAGCCATTCCGGACAAAAACATTGAAGTTGTATCAGCAGGCACAGATTCTGCATTTTTTTCAAAATTTTTAGCATCATACCCTGTATTGAACATCTCGGGCAAAAGAACCAAATCCGGTTTAAAATCGGCATTTTCCGCCAAAATTTTTGCGATTTTTTGATAGTTTTTGACTTTATCATTAAAAACCGACTGCATCTGTATCCCGAGTAATCTGACTTTTTGCGGCATAATATTTCCTTTTAAAAGATATGATATCAAAAAACATTACTCATAGGAAACATTAAATGTTTTCATAGAATTGCTCATACTATTTACAAAATTTCTGTAAGCTTCTTCCTTATCACAGTCATTTAACCATACTATTTGATTTATAAGTCCTTTTTTTACTTCAGGCTCGGGATGATATAACGAACTATAAAAAGCGTCCAACAAATCTTTTTGTTTTAACCAACTTATCTTGGTTGCAATGCCTTTTTTAGCTTCAATACTGGGATGATATAAAATATCATAAAACACCTGTTTTAGTTCATCTTCATTATTCAAACAATCCAAATGTCTTGCAAGACCTGTTTTAACCTTTTCATCATAATGATTCAAAACATCATAAAAAGCTTGTTTTCTGTCTTTTGCTTTTAAGTGCCATATTTGCTTGGCAAGTCCTTCCTTGTCTTTAGTATCAGCTTTATTCAAAATATCATAAAAAGCTTGCTTTCTATCTTCAATTGAAAGCAACTCTATTTTAGATGCGGCATTATTTATATGAGGGTTTTCATGATAACTTGAATTTTCAGCAAATTTAATCGCATTTACCCCTCCCAAATCGATTTTTACTCCATTAATTATGTTATCTTTATTTGTGGAGTCCTCAAAATACAAATCTTTTCTGTCTTCTAGCCATTTTTTGCCCAATCTTTTTTCAACAGAGTCTTTTTCTTTATCTATAAATTCTGATATTTGCCACATATTATCATCTGAAAAATCTGCGATATGAAATTTTAAAAGATCCGAATAATCTTTACCGCAAAGATTTAACCCTGTTCTTGCTTCTGCAGTAGAGCCATGAACAGCAAATTCGTCTTTATAATTTTGATTAAAAACTTTTATAACATAATTTTTTTCATTACCTAAATCCAATTTAAACGCCATTCCAAAATCTCCTTTGCCCAAATATTCAGCTTTTAATGTTTTACTGGATGGCAAAGTTAAAACCATTCTATGTAAGTTTTCATGGTTTGGAAAATCCATAGTTCTTGCAAAATTAGAAAATTCATTAAAAAATTGAAAAACTTTCACAGGCTTTTTAGGAAAAAGGCTTAAAAAATCTTTGGGCAAACGTCCAACTATTTTTGATTTAAAAGGCTCCGCTATTTTTAAAAACATACCTGTTGAAAAAAATGGCAGCGGGTTCTTTTCCGTATTCAACACAAGACGTGTAAATCCCCCAAAATTAACAGATTGCCCTTCTTTTTCAGGACAATTTTTGTTTTGAATTGATTCATACTTATTTTTATATATAGAGTTTGAATTAACTAAAAGCATTAAAAAATTACACTGCACCATACTAAACTTACTTAAGTTAAATTAAACAAGTAAAAAAATTCAAAAAATTGCTTTTAAAATTTAAAATATTAAGTTTATTAACAAATTAAACAATCATTGTTTCAAATTGTTGTTTAATTTTATCCATACAGACTTTTTCGCTGTAATGCCATTCTCTTTTAGAAATCCTTAAAATACGCCAACCGCAACGTTCAAGTATAAATTGTTTTCTAACCTGATTTTGTGGCTTAGCCCCAATATCTTCAATACCGTCACATTCAAGCGCAAGACGTTTCTCGCCGTCAAAAATTACTAAATCTATCTTATAACCTGCCGTATCGAAACCTGAAGTCACTCCATAGCCTGCTTTTTTACAAGCTTTTGCGACATCTTTTTCAAATTCATTATTATAAATATTTTCTTCAACATTTTGTTCCCCATGAGGAATAATTCTTTTTTCACGTTTGATTTGTTCTCCAATATAATCCAAATACCTACGTAAAAGCCCTTGGGGTAAATCTTTTGGGTTTTTTGAAATAAAGACTATATTTTTCTTTTTTGCTCGAGTTACCGCAACATTAAACAAATTTGGCTTTTGAAGGAAAGTTAAACTTTGAAAATGGCTGTTTTCAGCGAGCGTAAACG
>JAEWLZ010000308.1 GCA_023457295.1 Cyanobacteria bacterium OH_PDB_112 | reverse complement strand
GCTCAACCGCAATATCGGTCTTACCTGAAGATGTTGGTCCAACCAGCGATATTATTTCCACTGTATTCCTCGAAATAAACAAAATTTACCATTATAAAATACACCGTGATAAAAACCACAAGCATTAAATTTAGAAGCTGCACCAAAAAAACTCCCGGTACAAAAGCTGAAATAAAACTTGTTAAAAAATTAACAAACCAGTACAAAAGGAAAATTCCAAGTGTCACCAAAGGATTTGCAAATACTGCCTTAATTCCTGAAACAAAAGCTTTAAAAGCATTTTCACCATTCATCATAATAGCCTGAAACCAAAACATTGTAATATAAGAAAATCCACCAGTCATAAACAACATCAAAATATCCCAATGAAAAAGTTTTTGTCTGTCAGCTTCTGTAAGTGACGAAACAAAAGCATAAACTTTTTCTTTATCTCCAAAAAGTGCTGCAAGTCGTTCAAAAGAAATATTATCGGAAATCCCTATATATTTCATTCCAAGAAAGAAAGTCAATTTGATTACGGCAAAAAATAGTAAAATATACAAAATCATAGCCATAGTCACGGGGATGAAAAATCTTCCGACAGCAGGCAAAAACTCTCTAAAAGATGCAAGCGAAAGTTCTGCTCTCTCTGTGGGAGAAGCTTTTTTTGCATAATTACGGATTGCCGCCTGAAAAAGTTGAAGCCATCCTGCAAAAAACGCACAAAAAAGTGCAAAAGCTGAAACAAGAAATCCTATCAAAAGAGGGCTAAAACCTTCTTTAAAGTTGTTTGAAGAACCTAAAAGGATGGAAATTAAAAACATAAACAAAATAAAAGGCTGAATAATCACCGAATTTTGCCACAAAATTTCAAAAGATTTTTTTAGAACTCGAATTAGCATATCGCACCTCTTATTTTCACAAAACAATTATAACAGATACATAAAAGTATAAAAATAGCCGACCCTTTGATATAAACAGATTTTCATGGTAAAATCCCTTTCAAAGAGCCTAGGAGTGAAAAAATGCGTCTTGAAAAAGAACATAACCTGCCAGGAACGCTCATTTGCGTAGAAGGCATCGATGGTAGCGGAAAATCAACCCAACTTTCAATCTTGAAAGACTGGCTTGTTTCACTTGGACAAGATGTGATTTTTACCGAATGGAATTCTTCTGTTTTGATTTCACAAACAACAAAACAAGCTAAGAAAAAAAATATGCTATCACCCCGCACTTTCAGCCTTCTTCACGGAGTGGATTTTGCCGACAGACTGGGGCAAATCATTCTTCCTGCGATGAAAGCAGGGTTTATCGTTCTTTCTGACCGCTACGCATATACAGCTTTTGCTCGTGATGTTGCTCGTAATGTTGACCCTCAGTGGGTAAGAAACATGTACGGCTTTGCCATAAAACCTGATTTGGCGGTTTATTTTAAAGTACCTGTGGAGATCTCTCTTGAGAGAATTTGTGCAAACCGTCAACCCAAATTTTACGAAGCGGGAATGGATATGAAACTCAGTTCTGACCCTTATGTAAGCTACAAAATTTTTCAAGGGCGAGTAATTAATGAATACGACAAAATGCGTGATGAATTCGGACTTGTCAAAATTGATGCGACAGAATCAATTCACAAACAACAAATAAAGTTCAGACAAATTGTAAAAGATGTCCTTGCCAAAAAGGGGATTATGCTAAATGAAGAATAAAAAAATCGAGACAAAACACGGCTATCCCGGACTTTTGGTGGTAATAGAAGGAACTGACAGCTCAGGAAGAACCACTCAAATAAATCAACTAAAAAATTGGATTGAAAATCAATGTTACGGAGTCATTGTAAGTGAATGGAAGTCATCTGAACTTATAGCATCTGTTATTGACAATGCAAAAGAACGTAATCTCCTAAACGCGAATACCTTTAGCCTTATGTACGCATCGGATTTTGCGCACAGACTGGAAAATGTTATAATTCCTGCCTTAAAGTCAGGTTTTGTAGTTCTTTTAGACAGATATACATATACTGCTTTTGCTCGTGATGTAGTCAGAGGAGTAAAACCCAAATGGGTGCGCAAGCTTTATGACTTTGCGCCCGAACCTGATTTAGTCTTTTATCTTGAACAGCCCGTGGATGTTCTTCTCAAACGTATTATCGCCTCAAAAGGTTTAGACTACTACGAATCCGGGCGTGACATCGGATTAAGTACTGATTTTTATGAAAGTTTCAGAATTTATCAGAGCAAAATTCTTGAAGAATATGACCAAATGAAAGAAAAGCACAATTTCATCACAATTGACGGTACACAGCCGATTGATATTATTCAGGAAAAAATGAGAGAAGAAATTAGAAAAATTTTAGTTTCTGGGACTTTGAGCTAGTCTTCACCGATACTCAAAACTGCCATGAAAGCTTCTTGCGGAACTTCAACACGTCCTACGGATTTCATACGCTTTTTACCCGCTTTTTGTTTTTCAAGAAGTTTCTTCTTACGAGTAATATCACCGCCGTAGCACTTGTCCAAAACGTTTTTGCGCATAGCTTTAACATTTGTTCTAGCAATTACACGTCCACCAATTGATGCCTGAATTGCAACCTCAAACATCTGTCGAGGAATAATTTCTTTCAACTTTGAAGTAAGTTTCTGCCCCACATGAAACGCACTATCTCTGTGGACGATTGTACTCAAAGCATCAACAGGATCTCCTGCAAGCATAACATCAAGCTTGACCAAATCGGAACGCTTATAATCTGAATATTCATAGTCAAGACTCGCATAACCTTTAGAACGTGATTTAAGCTGGTCATAAAACTCTGTTATGACCTCAGATAAAGGCATTTCATACTCAAGGCTGACCCTTACAGAATCAAGATAACTCATATTTTTATATATTCCGCGCTTTGTTTGGCAAAGCTCCATGATTGTTCCGACATATTCATTCGGTAAAATCACATTAACTTTAACATAAGGCTCTTCAATTTTTTCACGATACTGAGGCTCGGGAAGTTTAGTAGGATTATCTATATACACAACTTCACCATCGGTTTTTGTAATTTTATAAATTACACTGGGAGCTGTTGTAATAAGCGATAAATCATACTCACGCTCAAGACGTTCTTGAATGATTTCCATATGAAGCATTCCCAAAAATCCGCAACGGAAGCCAAACCCAAGAGCCGTTGAATTTTCAGGCTCAAAAGTAATACTCGAATCATTGAGTTTTAATTTTTCAAGAGCTTCTTTTAAATCTTGGTATTCATGATTTTCAACAGGATAAAGACCCGAAAAAACCATAGGAACAGCTTTTTTATAACCGGGAAGAGGTTCTTTCGCAGGGATTTCAGCATTTGTAACAGTGTCTCCGACTAACTGAAATACATCCTTGATAGACGCCGCAAAATATCCCACATCTCCTGTTTTAAGCTCTTTGACCTGCTTGCGCAAAGGATTCATATAACCAAGCTCCACAACCTCATAGGTTTTGTTGCTTGCCATAAATTTGACTTTGTCACCAAGTTTTATACTTCCGTCAATTATTTTGAAGTAAGCGAGAGTTCCCAAATAAATATCATAGCAACTGTCAAAAACCAAAGCACGCAAAGGCTTATCTGATGTATCCTCCGGCGCAGGAATATAATTCACAACCGCCTCAAGAACATCTTCAATCCCTATGCCGGCTTTTGCGCTAACAGGAATTGCATGAGATGCGTCTATTCCCAAAATATCTTCAATTTCCTGTTTGACTCTATCAACATCAGCAGATGGAAGGTCGATTTTATTTATAACAGGAATAATTTCAAGATTTTGCTCAACTGCAAGATAAACATTTGCAAGAGTCTGCGCTTCAACACCTTGCGTCGCATCAACAATTAAAAGCGCTCCTTCACAAGCGGCAAGACTTCTTGAAACTTCATAAGTAAAATCCACATGTCCGGGAGTATCAATCAAATTAAGAATATAGTCTTGACCGTCTTTTGCCTTATAATTCATACGAGCTGCCTGAAGTTTAATTGTAATGCCTCGTTCACGCTCAATATCCATAGTATCCAAAAGCTGTGCTTGCATATCTCTTTGCGCAACAGTATTGGTTTTTTCAAGCAACCTATCCGCCAAGGTGGATTTACCGTGGTCGATATGTGCTATTATGCAAAAATTCCGAACATTCTCAATTCTCTTCATAATTACAGTATATTATAAAAACGAGTATTTTGGACAGCGGTAAAAATCAAATAAAAAGGCGGGATTTCCCGCCGAAATAAAAGGTTATATCAATAAGGTTAAGGATAAATCTTTACATAAATGTTTTAGGATAATCCGAACGCCATCCTAGAACATTTTTAGTGAAACTTCCAAGTCCGATTAGGCCTAAAGCTATTGCACAAATACCTGCAACAGGCTTTGGAACAGAGCCTCTGTATACAGGGATTTTAGATTCTGATACAGCAAACATTGCACCCACACCTAGAGCAATAGGAATTATATTTTGGGCAAATCCATGTAAATAACCTATAACACGATTTTTAATATATTGTATGGCAGGAATATGTCTGTCATTCATTCTCCATTCCAGATAACGCTCTTTCAAATCTTCAGTTACGGTGCTTCCGTCTGTTGTGACATTATGCTTTAGATAAAGGTCGCTCATATTTTGGGCTACTTCTTCTCTTGTACTATATGCAGCATATTCTTGCGAAGCTATATGCGTTTCTCTTAAGCACAGGGCCGTAGACCCTATACCTACTGTTCTAATTAATAATGTAGAGAAAGACATAGTTCGACCTCACTAACTTTCATTAACTTCTACTTTTTGTACATTAATTTGCTCTGACATTTTCGCAAGAGCCTGAGCTGCCATAAGAGCATCTTCGTTATAGTTTGTTTTTTGCTGCTGAATAGAATTCAACAAACCTACCGTAGTATTATCACCAGCGGCATAGCCAGAGGCG
>JAEWLZ010000307.1 GCA_023457295.1 Cyanobacteria bacterium OH_PDB_112 | reverse complement strand
CTGTAGGGGAGCCCTTGCCCGGAGGAGGCGTTCGCGCTTTCGGCGGTGCCGGCGAGCAGCTCGCCGTTGGCGGAAAACAGCGCCATGGCGGCCACATCCTTACGGCTGGATTGCAAAAACGCCATATCCCGCCCGAGGGTTGCCTGCGAAGCGTCCTGCGCGGAGCCCACCAGGTTGCCAAAGTAGTCCATCAACTCCAGCATACCGTTGACATACACGCCAAGGCTCGCGTTACCCTGATCTACGGTTTGGCGGGTGCGCTCCATGGCGTTTTTCTCCAGCAGCTCGCTCAGACGAGTGACCAGGCTTACGCTGACAAACAGCAGCAGCAAAAACATCCCGCAGGTAAAGAAGCCCGCGATCACCATTTGCAGGCTGGTCGCCTGCCCCTTTTTGCCCCAGCGCCATTTCACGCGCGTGCCTCCCGCGCACTCTTGCGCGCCTGCGATGGAGAAACGCCGAAGTGCTTTTTGAAGGAATAGCTGAAATAGCTGGCCTCGCCCATGCCGACCATCAGGGCGATGTCGGCCGTTTTCAGGTCGCTGCCTGCCAGCAGCGTCATGGCCTTGTCCATGCGCAGCTCGGTGAGGTACTGGTGAAAGGTTTTGCGCGTTTCCCGCTTGAACAGCGTGCTGAAATAGGCCGCGCTGATGTGCAGGTGGCGGCAGACCTTCTCCAGCGAAATATCGCTGTTGGCGAAGTTTTCCTTGCCATACTCAACGGCCAACTGAGCCAGGCGGCGGCCGGTTTCCTGTCGGGAATCGCGGATGCGCCCGGTCAGTGCCCGGCACAGCGCGCATAGCAAAGCCTCGGTCTCCTCCAGCTCGCGGGAGCGCAAAATGGCCTCCATGGAAGCACCCATGCCATCGGGTGAAGCGGGCAGCTCCATCTCCAGATCCCGCGCGGTGCGGATGATGGTGGCCAGCACTTCCAGCAGGTACACCTGATAATCCTGAAAGGTCGCTTTGGATAGCCGCACCTCGCCTAGCAGTTTGTGCACCTGCTCTTCCGCATCATTGGTGTTGCCCAGCTTCAGCGCATTGGAGAGGGCGCGCAGATCCATCTCGTCCACGGCGAGCTGGTGTGCGCTGCCGGGCTCCACATCGGCGATGGTGAGCACCTGATTATCCCCCAACAGCGAGCATTGGTCCAGCGCGGATTGCGCCTGCCGCGCCGCCTGGCGAAGCTGCCCCAGCTGCGCGCAGGGGTTGCTGACGCCGATGGCCGTGGCGCATTCCAGATAGTGCCGCACCGTGAGGTGAGCGGTATCCAGCATATCCACGGCGCGGGAAAACGGCGCCTCCTCTTCGGTGGGCAACAGCAGCAAAATGGCCACCTGCCCGTTGTAGTGGAACACATGGCAGTGCAGCTGCGCCTGCAAAATTTCGGTGACGATGTTCATCACCGCAAAGCGGAGCAGCTCGGGGTTCTCGTTGAGCTCTTCCCCGCCACCCTGCGTGTTGCCAATTTCCAGCAGCGCAACGGCATATCGGCTGCTCGCCAGCGATAGCCCGTATTGCTGGGCGCTGTGCACCGCTTCCCGTGTAGAAACGCCACCGGATAACAGCGAGGTGAGCAGCAGCTCACGCAGGATGGGCAGGCTCGCGCGGAAGTGCTCCCGCAACGTTTGCACATTGCTGCGCTGTGCAAAGTCTTCATCCATATGCTTTTTCACGCGGCGCAGCACGGCGGTGAACTCGTCCGAGGAGATAGGCTTGAGCACGTAGTCCTTAATTTGCAGCTGAATGGCCTGGCGCGCGTAATCAAAATCATCGTAACCACTGAGCACGATGAACTGCACCGCGGGCAGCGTTTGGCGCATGCGGCGCGCCATTTCCAACCCATCCAGAAACGGCATGCGGATATCGGTCACCACCAGATCGGGGGAGGCACCCTCGGCTACCTGCAGCGCCTCCAGCCCGTTTTCCGCGACGCCAACCACCTCAAAGCCTTCCTGTTCCCAATTGATGATCTCCAGCAGACCATCTCGAATCTCTGGTTCATCGTCCACCAGCAGCAAACGGTACATGGCGTGCCCACCTCTTTGTTCTTATTGGGAATAATATACCATATCAACGCCAAAAGGCAACGGGGGAGGCGCAAGAAAGCGACTGCTCGGGCACAGGCAAAAGCCGCCACGGGTTGCGGCGGCACAATGCCCAGAGGTCATTCGGGATGCGGCTTACGGCTGGCTGCGAAACGTTTTCAAAAACCCCGCCACTTGCTCACCCGGCAGCGGGCGGCTGATCAGGTAACCCTGAATCAGGTCGCAGTGCATGGCGCTGATGAGCTGCATCTGCTCGCCGGTTTCCACCCCTTCGGCGACCAGCTTCATGCCCAAGGCATGGCCAATGGCGATGATGGTATGGATGAGCGGCTGGCTTTTGGCGGCCTGCAGGCCATCGATGAAGTATTTGTCGATCTTGAGCACATCCACAGGCAGATCCTTCAAGTAGCGCAGCGAGGAGTAGCCGGTGCCAAAGTCATCCAACGCGATGCGCACACCGGCGTCGCGTAGAGTTTTGAGCTTTTGAATCACCAGCTCCATCTCCACCAGCAGGCAGGATTCCGTAATCTCCAACTCCAACAACTCCGGGTTTAACCCGGTTTCATGCAGCGTGCGCAACACCGTTTCGACAAAGCTTTCCTGTAGCAGTTGAATGATGGATACGTTCACTGCTACAAAATACTTCGCCTGTTCGGCCTGGTTGAGGTTGGCGATGAAACGGCACGCCTCACCCAGCACCCAACTGCCGATGGGCACAATCAGGCGGCTGTCCTCTGCCTCTTTGATGAACTTGCCGGG
>JAEWLZ010000306.1 GCA_023457295.1 Cyanobacteria bacterium OH_PDB_112 | reverse complement strand
ATGATTGAATAAAGACTGTCCTTTGCTGAAAGAAAAAACATTCAGGTGTTGCAAGAGATGATTATTTTACTTTAGAGTTAAAATCTTTGTTTGCCACCAAAAATAATGACTCCTGCATTTCTTTCAAAAGTAAATTCGATGTACAATGATAATATCAATAAACCTAAACTAATTCCCAAAAATATACCCATAATGTTCGAAATTATAAAATCACTAATTGAATAAGAGGAATTTGAAGGATTAAAAGTATATGAAAGATTAAAAACAAACAAGAGGAACCCAAAATATGTAATGCTGATCACTAAAAAAACAGCTCCGATTACAGTCATTGCAATAGAGATTACCCTTCTAAGCCATATTGAAAAATCATCGTAAATAAAAAATTTTTTTTCAATATTTCTTATAGATCTATATGATACATACATCCCAATAATTACTGAGAACAATATGGTAAATAGCGTAAGATAAAAAATTAGTGCATCTTTTATACTCAGGTCAAATCCATAAATGATCCAAAAAAT
The DNA here is from genome assembly GCA_023457295.1 of Cyanobacteria bacterium OH_PDB_112. Lineage (GTDB taxonomy): Bacteria > Cyanobacteriota > Vampirovibrionia > Gastranaerophilales > CAJFVJ01 > JAEWLZ01. The sequence goes on along the minus strand of JAEWLZ010000306.1, from coordinate 2,755 downwards.
CATGGAAATTGTGAGAATCAATATTAACCAACATATAAAGGAAAATTTAATTTTATTATACTTTGAAAATCGTCTTACTTTATATTTCAAAGAAGAAAATAGGCTATATTTTTGAGTCCTTTTTTTATTACGAAAATGTTTTTTGTTTTTATTTTTCAAGTAATTATGTTTTTTATTACGCATTTTATTCCACACAGAAATATTTATTTTTATTTTCTGCGTTTCTGCAAATAAACATTTCCCGATTTTATTGAAATATAAGTGTACTACTCAATACACAAAAAAAAAAGAAAAAAATTATTTATTATAGTAATTCCACAATCCAGTCAATCCAACCTCTAACAGTTGAAGCACGTCTCCGGAAAGTATCCTCTGCTTCAACATTATGTGGCTTATATTGTTTCATAATTTCAACAATGACTGTTTTATTTGGCATTTCACCTGTTTTAAAATAATTTTCCAGTGTTTCATGAAATATTTTGTGAGATAAAATACATCGAACAAATTCAAGTTGACGTTGTTTATATGGATATTGAAGAATCTGACGACCTGAATCTGTCAAAGAATAGATAATTTTCTCATTGGCAGTGTCTTTCTTTATAATCCCCAGATATCTTCCTGCATCAGTATAATAATTCGTTTGCCGTACATCAAAGGCATATTCTCTTGTTACATCCTCACGAGTGAGGTCGGCATATTGTAGTAACTCACATAGATTGATTATCCGTTTGAAATTATCTGCTTGAGGGAAGGGGATATCAAAAGGCTCTTCAATAGAAATAACATTTGAAGATATCTGCATTATGTCATTTGTGCCAATTTCTGTATCTTCAATTGAATAATGTTTGTGCTTTATAAGCTTAAGTGAATTATAATTTGCGGGTTCGTCAAAACCATATTTATATAAACTAAAAATACTGTTGGAATAGATTAAAAAAATTAATTTGATTTTCTTTGTTATTCTGTCTTTCCAAAGACGATATGGATAATAAAGTTGCCGAATCAAAAAATCATCAGATATATCACATTTTGCTTCAAAAAGGCTCAGATACTCTAAACCTTCATAAGCTGCATCTATTTCAATTTGTGAGTTATTAACTTGAATATCAATATTTTCTTTACTTTCAATTGTACTGGAGATTTCAAAACTAAATATGCCTGATCCCATCCTTCCACTGACAGTAAGATACAATTCAGTATCTTCTAAGAAATCTCTGATAATTCCTGAGATAAAAGCATAGTTTAGAGCTATTGATTCACTAGATATTTTTTGAGGAGAGATACTTTGAATATAAGAAGGTAAGTCTATTTGAATAATTTTTTTTTCAATTTTTTCAAATCTATGATAAGTTTTGATATGGGATATTATGTATTCTTTACGAGAAATAGGTAAAATAGAGAGATTATTTTTTGAAAATATTTCCGGCAAATTGATTTTATGATCAAATTTTGCCATAAGTCTTGGCTCTCGAAATTCACGAATCTGATCTGCGGATATTATATACTTCCCATCCCGCTCTATTTTTTTTAGGATTTCATATTTCTCAAACAGAATATCCCATGCCTTATCTGTTTTTGAGAGAGTGGAGTCATTCATAATTTCTTACCAATACTTCGTCTATCTCCCCTCTTTTTGTCGCATTAGAATTTATGATGCGTTTTGCTTTCACAGTGTCAATTTTATATTCCTTATATAAATCTCTGATAAAATCAGTTGATGAGTTTGAAAGTAAAAATTTCACTCCACGATCATCAAGGTAATTACAGGCATCTTTTAATCTAATCTGCTCATCCCTGTCAAATCCTCCTTTATTATATCCTGTAAAGTTTGCAGTCCCTGATACGGGATCATATGGAGGATCTAAATAGACAAATGTATTTTTTGATAGATTTTTTATTACTTCAAAATAATCTTTGCTTGAAAAAGAAATATCGGCAGTTTTAAAGTATTTATTTAAAGCTCTTAATACTGGTTCATTAACAATATTTGGATTTTTATAACTACCAAAAGGCGTGTTAAATTCTCCTGCACTATTTACCCTGAATAGACCATTATAACAAGTTTTATTAAGATATATCATCCTAGAGGCTTTTTCAACGTTGGATAGTCCAGAATACATACTCTTATCTCGATCCAAATCCCTTATTCGATAAAAATAATCAGATTCATTTTTATGTTTCTGTAAATCAAGGATAAGATCTTCAATGTCATCCCGTATTACTTCATAGACATTGATTAATTCAGTATTGACATCATTTACTATAGCTTTACTTGGTTGCAGCAAAAAAAGAACTGCACCACCCCCAACAAACGGTTCGCAGTATGATTTAATTCTTTTTGGCATTAAAGCAGCGATTTCATCTGAAAGCTGACGTTTTCCTCCGACCCATTTAAGAATTGGTACAACAAGTTTGTTTTTTTTCATGCTTTAAATCCTTTAAATACATACTGAAAAACAATATTCTGACTTAGAATAAATATGGTTTTCAATGAATTAATACCTATTAATTAGCTATAATTAAATAAGGTTACATACCTCATTACGACAAGATTTGAAATTATTTATCACCTATGATTTTTTAGTCAAAAAACATATAAGTCCTCACCGTGCACCGCGATAGTATGATTTTTAAATTTTTAGTTCAGCTGCTCCTCATCAAGCCTGTATAAATACCAGTCCTGCCTTTTGCCGCCGAGCTTTTCATAAAACTTAACCGAAGGCTCATTCCATGTAAGAACAGTCCAGTCCATACG
>JAEWLZ010000305.1 GCA_023457295.1 Cyanobacteria bacterium OH_PDB_112 | reverse complement strand
GAATTACATAGCCCAATTTTTCAGATAATTCTTGACGGATTTTGACCGTTTGAGCTATAAGTTCCGCGTTTTTGTCAGGATTTACAAGTTCTATAAGTTCTTCGCTAAGAATTATTGTAAGTCGTTTTACTTCCAATTTTTCATACATTTTGTCGGGAGAAATCACATCAATCAGCATAGCTTTTAGATTCTCCAAATCTTTTAGAGCATTGCACATTTCTGAATTAAGCCCTACTCTATCAGCTTCATCAATAACCGTAGAATCAAGACAAGCTTTAATTTCTGTTATGCGCTCGCGTTTTTGTTTTATTTTTGACTGAATTTCTTTGCATTCAAGATAAGGGTCTTTTTGGAAGATTTTTTCCATTTTTGAACGAAAATCTCCAACATCAATATTGCAAACTTCGTCATCTTCTTCTTTTGTTTCTTCAAATTCTCGAACAAAAATACAGTTGTATTGAAAATTTCCGTTAGGAGCTTCTGCTTCTGACATTGTGTACAAATCCCAGCCTTGTTCGGACATCGAATTAAGAAGATTTTCTAAACCTTCAACATCACTGGTAGGGCAGGTTTTTACCGAATACTCCTGTTTTGCGTCTTTGAACATGAAAACCCCTCTTAAAATCTGCTTTTATTATTATACCTTAAAATATCCATCTATAATCAAAATCAGCATGTTTTCTACTTTTGTAACATTTTTATACAATTTTTAAAAAAATATTTTATAAATTTAAAAAATTGTATATGCTTATATAAAACATGAGGTAAAAATTTATTGGTAATTATATCAGGGATTGCGAAGAAAAGCAGTATAAGTTTTGCTGCGGGTAATACTAAGTTTTTTTCTGATTTTCGCGGAACGAGTATGCCTTTTCCGGAAAAAGAAATTATTGACCCTAAAAACACAAAATATGATGCGTGTTTTAGTGAAATGTCTTCAAAATTTAAAAATTTTTTTCAAAAGGCAGGAGATAAAGTACAGTTAATTATTACAACCGGAAATAAAAAAACCGATTTCGACGCTTTTTTAAGCGGTATTGCTAAAAAAGGGCTTAAGTTTTTTATGCCTGTTAAGTCCAAGTTAATCACAACTTATGGTGGTGATACATTTGAAAGGGTTTCTCCGAAAGAATTTATAATATCTCAGGAAAAAATAAAACAGGTAGAGCAAGATAGCGGTTGGGTTAAATCTGAAGTTGTTAAAGATTTAAAAACTATTTTAGCAAAGGTTTCTCCTGAAACGACTGTTTTAAATGGTGGAGATACAAAAGCATTGAGAGAAGTCATTTTTGAACAAAAAAAGGATAACTATGCTTCTTGGAGTGATGATGAATCAAATTTTAGTGTTAGTCTTAAGTTTCCTATAAAAACAGAAACAGATAATCTAGTAAAAACCCTTCGAAAGCATTTTAATGAAGAAACAAATATGAAAGTCAAAGTTGAAACACGTTTAGATGATGAAAGCTTATTTGCGTATTCCGAAAAAGGAGATTTAGAATTTTGCGAAGCTAAAACTGTTCGATTGCATCCTCAAGTTGAGGATGGTGTTCCTTTGACAAAACTTTATGATCCAAAATTGCAAGTCAAAAAAAATATTTCAACAAAAAATAATGATTTGGTTATAGTGGCTGGAAACGGTCCTGAAGATGGAGCAATGCTGAATCCTTTTGAATATCTTGATGAAAGCCAAAGAAAAAAAGTAAAAGTAATAGCCATAGATGATTACAAAAAATATCTTGAAGATGAAGAAATTTGCAGGCAGCTTAAAGAAATGCCCCTAGTTTCTATTGTGGCGGGAGATGATTCTGCGTTAGATCTTGTTCGTGAAGTTGGTAAAATGCTTGATGAAAAGGGAATTCATAAAATCATAACAGTTGATAACCCTCAAGATAATTTGTTGAATGCTGTTCGTCAGGGAATGCGAAATTATGCGCAGGAGAATGAAAGTTACAAAAATAATTTAGGTAAAGAATTAGCTCAAGATATTTTTGAAAAAGATGATTCTCCTCATGAAAATTTTGCAATTAAAATAATACATCATATTACAGATTTTATTTCAGAACATGCATCTTTTTAAAAGATGAAAAATTAATATTGTAGCGTGTTTTAAAAAAAAGTTTTAAATAAATTTTATTTATAATTAAATCGAGTTTTTACAACCAAAGTTCATTGAAATTCGTACCTTTTGGGAATATTCAGGCATTTGAAAATAGTTTATTATAAAACAGTCAAATGAATATATGTGAACACGTCTTTTAAAAAACAAAAAAACAATCGATCACAGGGAAGTAGTCGTTAATACAAAAAGGAGTATGTAATGAGTTTAGTAGTAAACACAAACATGGGCTCGCAAATTGCGCAGCGCAACTTATTTAATGCCGGAAATACCGTTAACACAACAATGCAGAGATTATCAAGCGGTTTGAGAATTAACTCAGCGTCTGATGATGCAGCCGGCTTATCATTGTCTAAGAAAATTAGTTCTCAGGTAACAGCATCAGATGTAGCAAAATCTAACGCTCAAACAGGTATCAACATGATACAGACAGCGGAATCAGATTTGGCTGTAATTCAAGACAACTTACAACGTATGAGAGACTTGTCAGTACAGGCAGCAAACGGTGTATATTCATCTTCAGAAAGAAGAATGTTGAACACAGAGTTTTCAAACCGTTTGTCAGAGATAGACAGGATTGCAAAAAGTTCTAAGTTCTCAAGTATCGACCTTTTGAATGCAACACCTTCAGGACTCAACTTGCAAGTAGGTACAGATGCAACTGCTAATGACAGGGTTGATATTTCAGGTGTATTCGGTAACTTCCAGGTTACAACATCAGGTAGCAGATTATCAAGTCTTGCCGGAGCTTCTATTAATATCACAACAGCAGCAACCGCAAGAACAATGATATCTACTGTAAGTGGGGCAATAAGTGCCGTATCTACCGCAAGATCATTGATGGGTGCAACAATCAACCGTTTACAAGGTGCTATATCAAGGGTTGACACCAGAAAACAAAACATGTCAGCAGCGTTGTCTGTAATTCAAGATGCTGATATCGCGGTTGAATCTGCAAACTTGACAAGAACACAAATCTTGAAACAAGCAGCAGTAGCGATGTTATCACAAGCGAATCAAACGCCGCAAATGGCATTGAATTTGTTACAATAATAATTCGCATTAGCTTTATCCTGAGGGTTTATCCCCTCAGGGTGGGGCAGTTTTTTAGAAAAGAATTCTCAAAGTTATCTAACCTAAACTATAAACTAACTTGATAATTCATCTGTGATAGGTTTCTCTCGAGAAACCTTTTTCTTTTGCTGACTTTTTATTAAGTCTTAATAAATCCCTATCTGTCTAATTGCTTCATAAAGAACAATTGAAACAGAGTTTGAAAGATTTAAACTTCTTTGACCTTCTATCATGGGAATTGTAAGGCAATAATCTTTATTTTGACAAAGTAATTCTTCTGGAATTCCTCTTGATTCAGGACCGAAAACTAAAAAATCACCTTCTTTAAATTCAACTTCCGTGTATTTTTTAGGATATTTTGTTGTTAAAAAATAAAAATTATTTTGAGTAAACTTTTCTTTCAACTCTTTAAAGGAAGGTACTTGATTGATATTTACACTATCCCAATAATCAAGCCCTGCACGTTTAATGTGTTTTTCGGTTAAAGAAAAACCAAGTTTACCCACAAGATACAAATTTGCTCCAGTGCAGGCGCAAAGCCTTACAATATTACCCGTATTTTGCGGGATTTCGGGTTCTATAAGTACAACATTAAATTTTGCCATAAAAAACCTATTTTGAAGGGAAAAATCTTTTGCTTTCGATTATAACGGGGATTCCGCGCAAAACACAGAAAAACACTGCCGCATAAGCACTTCCGTAAGCTATAACGTTTACAATTTCTTTTCCTTGATATTCACACGGCATATTTGCCAAAATCAAAAACGCAAAAGCAATTGCTTTGAAAACAGCATAGGAGAATCTGCAAAAGTTTGATGCTACTATAAATTTACCTATTTTTGATTGCATCATAGTAGAAGAACCAAAAGCAGTATAACCTCTGTCTCTTATACACATCTCCGAGCCAC